>JAUXFB010000208.1 GCA_030620255.1 Candidatus Aminicenantota bacterium
AAGCGTTATTGGATTTATTGTCTATGTGGAGATGGGGCAGCGTAGAATTCCCATTTCTTATGCAAAGAGAATACAGGGAAGAAGGATGATGGGCGGGCAGAGTACATTCTTACCTTTAAAGGTTAATACAGGTGGTGTTATGCCAATTATTTTTGCATCCTCTGTCATTACATTTCCTGCAACTGTTGCTGGTTTTATTAATCATCCAATTGCAAAAAGTATAGCAAACCAGCTGAGTTTTGGAATGCCTTTATACAACCTGCTTTATATAACTTCTATTATTTTCTTTACATATTTTTACATTTCAATTATTTTCAATCCTGAGGATGTGTCAGATAATTTAAAAAAATATGGAGGGTTTATCCCAGGCATAAGGGCGGGTAAGAACACTTCAGAATATATAGATAACGTGCTTTCGAGATTAACTTTTGTTGGTGCAATATATCTTGCTGTAATAGCAATTCTTCCGGAATTTTTAATGACAGGATTTAAAGTGGGAGCAATGCCTTTTATCGGGGATTTTTTGGAAGCTAATTTACCGAAATGGTTTTCTGAAGGTTTAAATGTTAGGTTCTATTTTGGTGGAACTTCGATATTGATTGTTGTGGGAGTTGCTATGGATACTGTTCAGCAGATTGAAGCGCAGCTAACAATGAGGAATTACGAATCTTTTTCAAGAAGAGGAAGAGTTAGAGGAAGGCGATAAGAAGGTGGAACTGTGTTAAGAATTATACTTTTTGGTGCTCCCGGAGCTGGTAAAGGGACAATATCTAATATACTAGAAGAAAAGTATAATTATAAAAAAATTTCTACAGGGGATTTAATTCGAGATGAGGTTAGATCAAATTCTATAATTGGGGAAAAGGTAAGATCAGTTATTGACAAAGGTAAGCTCGTTTCTGATGATATTATTATAGAAATAGTAAAAAAGAGAGTAATCAGTAAATATATTAATGAAGGTTATATTATGGATGGCTTCCCCAGGACTATTATCCAGGCAAAAGAGTTGTCAAAAATGGAAGCAGATAGGGAGGTTGCAATATATTTGAAGGTTGAAGATGAAAAAATTATTATTGATAGATTACTATCCAGAGTAATCTGTAATAATTGTGGAGCAATTTTTAATACAAAAAATAAACCGCCCAAAAAAGAGGGGATTTGTGATATTTGTGAGGGTATATTAGAGAAAAGGACAGATGATAATGAGGAAGCAATACGAGAAAGGCTTAGAGTATACCGTGAGGTAACCAAACCTATTATTAATTATTATGAAGATAAAGGTGTGCTTAATAGAGTTGATGCTTCAGTTAGTGTTATAGAAGTTTTAAAGAAAATTGAAGAGATATTAAATTGATAAGATTGAAAACAGATAAAGAGTTAAGTTTGATGAAAAAAGCAAATTGGATTGTTGCAATAATACTTTTAGAAATAGAAGATAGAATTAAACCCGGTGTAAATACTTATGAGTTAGATATGTGGGCTGAAGAAAAAATTTTAAGTCTTGGTGCAAAACCTGCTTTTAAAGGATATGAAGGATTCCCAGCTACTTTATGTACATCAATTAATAATGAAGTTGTTCATGGCGTTCCTTCAAAAGATAGAGTACTTGAAGAAGGAGATATAATTGGAATTGATGTTGGGACTGTTTATAAGGGATTTTATGGAGATGGAGCGCGTACTTTTGCTGTAGGTAAAGTTTCAGATGAAGTACAGGATTTAATGAACACCTGTGAGAAGTCTCTATACGAAGGTATAAAGATGGCAAAAGAGGGAAATAGAGTTAATGATATTTCAGTAGCAATAGATAGGTTTGTAAGAACTAGAGGATATGAAATAGTTCGGGATTTAACTGGGCATGGAATTGGGGAAAGTTTGCATGAAGATCCGCAGGTTTTAAATTATGATAATGGACATAAAGGTCCAAAATTGAAGATGAATATGACTTTAGCAATTGAGCCAATGATAACTAATGGTGGCTATGAAATAATGACTTTAAATAATGGATGGACTGTTGTTACAGCAGATGGTAGTTTGTCAGCACACTATGAGAATACAATTGCCACTACTGAAAATGGTCCAGAGATATTAACAAAGGTATAATGAAACAGAAGAAAGATATAATTGAAGTTCGAGGAATAATAATTGAAGCATTGCCAAATGCAATGTTTCTTGTTGAATTAGAGCAAAATCATCATAGGATTTTTGGTCACCCATCTGGCAAAATGAGAAAAAATAATATAAGGATGTTACCAGGAGATAAAATATTGTTGGAGATATCGCCTTATGATATTACAAGAGGTAGAATTGTTTATAGATTTAAGTAGGAGGGATTAGTGAAAGTTAGAGCTTCTGTAAAAAAGATATGTAATAAATGTAAGATTGTAAAAAGAAAAGGTATTGTAAGGGTGATCTGCAAGGATCCTAAACACAAACAAAGACAGGGATGAAAAAAAATGAATAATGAATATAGAATAATGAATAAAAAAAATGGTAAAGGGAGGTAAAATTGGCAAGAATAACAGGTGTTGAGGTACCAAATAATAAAAGGGTTGAAGTTGGATTGACTTATATTTTTGGAATAGGCAGGTCCAAATCAAAACAAATATTAAAAGAAATCAAAATTGATATTAATAAGAAGGTGAAAGATTTGAGTCCTGATGAGTTATCAAGAATCAGAAAGCATATTGAAATAAAAGAGGCAGTTGAAGGTGATTTAAGAAAAAAAATTAACCAAAATATTAAAAGGTTAATGGATATAAATAGTTATAGAGGAAGAAGACATCAAAGAGGTCTCCCTGTTAGAGGTCAAAGAACTAAGACAAATGCCAGAACAAGGAAAGGCCCTCGTGGATCAATGATAAAAAAGAGAAAGTAATGGAGGAAATATATGGTAAAAAAAACGGTTAAAAGAAAGAGTAGAAAAAAAGAAAAGAAGATTGTTTCACATGGAGTAATGTATATTCATTCTACTTTTAATAATACTATAATTACAATTACTGATAAAGATGGAAATGCTTTATGCAGTGCAACAGGTGGTATTGTCGGTTTTAAAGGATCAAGAAAATCAACACCATTCGCAGCTCAATTAGCAGCAGCAAGGGTTTTGAAAGATGCTGAAAATTTTGGTATAAAGACCCTTGATATAATGGTAAAAGGTCCCGGAGCAGGTAGAGAAAGTGCGATTAGAAGTGTGAGTGGAACTTCATTTAAAGTAAGATCAATAAGAGATATTACTCCAATACCACACAATGGTTGTAGACCAAAGAAAAAGAGAAGAGTTTAAGGAGGTTGACATTGGGAAAATATAATGGACCATTATGTAGGTTATGTAGAGCTGAAGGCACGAAGCATTTTTTAAAGGGGAAAAGGTGTCTAACTGATAAGTGTTCTCTTGAGAGAAGGAAATATCCTCCGGGTCTGAAAGGAGCAAGAGTTCGTTTTAAAAAATCAAATTATAAATATCAATTAAGGGAAAAACAGAAAGTTAAAAGATTTTATGGACTAGGGGAAAAACAATTCAGAAATTTATTTTATAAATCAGCAAAACAAAAGGGAATAACAGGTGAGAATCTCTTGAAATTTCTTGAACTAAGATTGGATAATGTTATTTATAGAATGAATTTTGCTGCTTCTCGTACAAGTGCAAGACAGATTATAAACCATGGTCATATTCAAGTAAACGGGAAAAAAGTCACAATTTCTTCATATATTCTGAAGGTTGAAGATGAGATTTCTTTTAAAGAAAAATCAATAAATAATTAAAATATTAAATTAATGTTAGAGAGTGTTACTGGATTAGTGGAAACTCCAGAGTGGATTATTGTTGATATAGAGAAAAAAGCAGGTAAAATAAACAATTTACCTACTAG
>JAUXFB010000065.1 GCA_030620255.1 Candidatus Aminicenantota bacterium
GGATTCAATAACATCCAGCTCTTTATTCATTACAAAAATAAATAGTAATGTTGAAGATAAAACATAAAAAATCAAACTGATCTTTACACTTGATGTGACTTCAATTATTTCATGTTTATTTACCATACCTTTTTTGATCATAACAATAATTGCCACAGCACCAATTCCAAGAAGATTACCCATAGCAGAGAACACGATATTTAATGTGCCTGAACCAGCTTTTTCACCGAGCTCTAAAGTTTTCCAGGCTTCATATGTTATAAATGGTGTTGCAGCAAGTATTGCCATAACAATTTCAGGACCGGACGTAGCTAAAGCTTGAAAGGTTGATGCGATTACATCTTCAGGCAAATGTAATAATTTTCCAATCCTTCCTCCGACTTTTTTTAAAGGACCTGAAAGTATAAATATCACATAACATGAAGCAGCTAAAACAAACAATCCATAAATAAATAAAATAATCTCTTTCATTTGATACTTTTAATTTATTTATTTTAACAAAGCCAATAATTTAAGTCAACTTATGAAGTGAATCATCAATAATTGTTTTAAAATAACAACATATAAAAATAACCCCTATAATGATTACTGGTACAGCTCCCTTTTCATTAAAACACTGGTAAGGCTTTTTATCTGTTGGATTTTATTTAAAGTAATGTGATTCACACGTACTTGTGGTCATCCATTATAAGTTAATTATCAATTCAATAGAGTAATTTTTTGTTTTTTTCTAATTATTAAAATTAAAAAACTTGACATGATAGTTTCAAAATGTTAAAATCGACTTTTAGACCAATTTGGTCGATAAGTTGGAGTTACATTATGAAAAATTCTAAAAAAGATGTTAGAGAAATTATTATCAATGCTGCAAGTGGAATATTTGCTCGTTTTGGTTTTAAAAAGGCAACAGTTAAAGAAATTGCTCAAGCAGCTCACAAAGCAAAAAGTTCTATTTACCACTATTTCAAGAGTAAAAATAAAATTTTTAAAGCAGTAGTGGAAAAAGAGAGTGAATTACTTAAAAAAGAGATAATCAAATCTATAAACAAGGAAGATACCCCTCAGAAAAAGATACGTGCTTATATTATTACAAGAATGAAAGTTCTTAACAATTTAGCTAATTTTTATAATGCTCTCAAAGACGAATATCTTAATCACTATGGATTTATTGAAAAACTGAGAGAGAAGCATTATGCAGATGAAATTATAATAATGAAAAAAATATTGAAAAATGGAGTTGATGAGGGAATTTTTCTTATTAGGGATTTAGAAACAACAGCATATTCCATAATCACTGCATTGAAGAGTCTGGAATATTCATGGGTTATAGAAAATAACGTTTCAATGATTGAAAAAAAGATTGATAATTTATTGGAAATTCTTTTTAACGGTTTAGTTAAAAAGTAATTTTTTTTACTTATGATTCAAGCAAAAAACTATTTCAGTCTATTGTTTGAATTTAGTAATACTAAGATTTGTTTGAGAATTTAGCTTTATAACGGTTCTTGATAATTTACAGGAGGAATAAATGAGAAAATTTGCTGAATTAGTTCTAAAGTATCGTATTTTAATTATAATTGTAACTGTTATTTTAACAGTACTTATGTCATATCAATTGAAGGATCTGGAAATAAACAGTGATATTTTGAAATACTTACCGCAAGATGATCCAAATGTATTAATGTTTAATGAAGTTGGAAAAAAATTCGGAGGAAATTCATTAGCAATGATTGCTTTAGAAGCTAATGATGTATTTAACTCTAACACTTTAAATCGTATTAATATTATCACCCAGAAATTTAAGGAAATGCCTGAAATATCTTATGTAACCAGCCTTACAGATGTGATTGATATAAAAAAAATCGAAGATGGTTTGGAAATAGGAAAATTGGTTGATAGTTATCAAATCCCAACTGAAAAAAAGGAATTAGAAAGGATAAAGAACTACACTTTATCTAAAGAAATGTATATAGGGAATATCATCTCCAATGATGGGACAATTGCTGTCATAATCGCACGATTAAAAGATGGTGTTGATAAAATTTTAGTTGGACGAAAAATGAAAGAATTTGTTTTAAGCACCAAAGGAGATGAAAAACTCTATTTTGCTGGTATTCCCTTCCAGATGATTTTCCTAACTGATATAATAAAATCTGATATCATTTTACTTCTTCCAATTGTAATTATTTTAATTTCTATCATTCTGGCAATAAGCTTTCGGAGTAAGCGTGGTGTTATATTACCTTTAGCTACTGTAATAATCAGCACAATTTGGGGATTGGGTTTAATGTCATTTCTGGGGACCAAACTCACCATTGCTTCTGAAGGAATGCCTGTATTATTGCTGGCAATAGGCAGTGCTTATGGTATTCACTTAATAAATAAATATTTAGAAGATATAAAAAAGGGAGATAATAAAATTGAAGCTATCAAAGATACCATCAGTGAAGTAGGAGTTCCCATCTTTTTAGCAGGATTAACTACAAGCATAGGATTTCTAGCATTTCTTACTTCTAATCTGACTCTGATCAAAGAATTCGGTATCTTTACAGCAATCGGAGTTTTATTTGCATTTCTCGTATCAATTACTTTTTTACCTGCTCTGGTGTCATTTATGAAAGTTCCTAAAACCAGAAAAAATCAGAAATTAGTTCAAGATACTTTTATTTATCATTTTATAAAAAAGTTAAGTGTATTCATTATAAGAAAAAAAATTATGGTCGTAATTATAGGATTTTGCATTTGTATTATTGGCATACTTTCACTTTTTAATATTAGTAGAGAAGTAAATATGGTAGATTATTTTAAAAAGAATAGTGAAATTCGCAAGGCAGAAGAGATGATGGAAGCAAAACTTGGTGGTTCTATTCCTATTCAAATTATAGTTAAAGGTAATTTAAAAGATCCCGCTATCTTAAAAGAGATAATGAAATTAGAAAAATATCTCAAAAGTTTACCTGATGTACATGATCCTCAGTCTATTGCCGATTTAATCTGCGAAATGAATTATGTAATGAATGACCATTACTCTATTCCAGAGACTCGCAAAGGTGTGGAAAATCTATGGTTCTTTTTAGAAGGAAATGAGATCCTTCCACAATTGATTAACTCAGAAAATAATGAAGGGCTGATACAAGCAAAATTAGGAAGCGTTAATACAAAGAGGTTGTTTTTTATAACCAATAGTATAAACCAATATATTTCCAAAAAAATCCCTCCAGAAATAGTAAAAATTAACTTAGTAGAAGCAAATTCTAACCTAAAAGAAATCAATCATTTGAGAGTAAAAAATATTATGAATAATATATCTTACGATTCAGCTCATTATAGTTTTGAAATAAATGATAAAAATGCTTTACGTATGATTTTACAAAAATATATTTCACAAAACATTCAGGCTAACCAACAACCACTTAAACATAATATCTCGGCTAAATTAGAAGATTATTTTAATGATGATGAAAGTGATTTGAATATTGAATCAACACCTCTCAGGGAAGATTTGGTTAAATTAATTATTGTAAATATGGAACAAAACCAGGATTATTCCAAAAAAAATATTTTATCTCAATTACAAAAAGAAGTACCTGCCTCATATTATGCAGATGATCCAGAGCTATTGAACTATGCAGCAATATCAATATCAGCAATCATCAAAAATGAGATAGAATGGAATAAGATTAACAACTTGATAATTGAAATAAAACCATTTTTTTCTAAGGACTTGAGTCAATATCCTGATTTTCAAAAGAATTTAATTGGAGATATCTGGGATATTAATAACACTCAAATAACAATTCCATATTCTTATTACAAGAAACTTAATCTTAATAATCAACAGCACTCCCCTATTATTATGAATTTCCAACAAACCGGACTTCCAATAATTTATAAAGATATTGATAGCAAAATTATCTCCAGTCAGGCATTAAGCCTCATTTTCGCACTCGGATTGGTCCTGATTTTGTTAACAATTCAATTTAAATCCTATATTGGTGGATTAATTTCCATTTTACCCATTATACTTACTGTTTTTTTTAATTTTATTATAATGTGGATTTTTAAAATTCCTCTGGATACAGTTACTGTTATGATCGGAAGTGTGGCTGTTGGAATCGGTATCGATTATACCATTCACTTCAATAACCGTTTTCATTTTGAACTTGCCAGAAAGCAAAGTAAAGAGAATGCTCTTAACGCAACCCTACAAACAACAGGTAAAGCCATAATAATAAATGCATTTTCTGTAATGCTTGGTTTCTTAACACTTTTATTTGGTAATATTGTTCCAATGCAAAGATTTGGCTGGTTAATTGCACTAACTATGGCAATTAGTGCTTTAACGGCATTAATATTTTTGCCATCTTTAATTCTGCTAACACAGACCTCTTTTTTAGGAAATTTAAAAAACAATACATTAAAAAATATAAATGGAATTCAATCAAAAATGAAGGAACGTATAAAAAATTTTAAGAGATAACAAAAGGAAAAGCTTCTCATGAATAATAAGATATATTTTCAAATAATAAAGGAGGATACAAAAATGAAAAAAATCACTTTATCAATTTTTTTAATGTTAGGCATTATAATGTCTTTGCCCCAGGATCTGCCTGCGGAAAAACAGCTTACAGCACTGCAGATCCTTGAGAAAGTCGATGATGTTATTAATGCCCCCAAAGATCAGGACTTAAAAATAAAACTAATTCTGGTTGACAAGAATGGAAAAGAAAAAATACGCGAGATGAGCATGCTTCAAAAAGGCAGTGATAAAAGGATGGTGAAATTTCTTTCGCCAGCCAATCAGAAGGGAATTGCTTTCCTTTCACTTCCTAATGATATCATGTATCTATATCTGCCTGCTTTTAAAAAAGTGAGGAGAATAGCTTCACACGTTAAAAACACGAAATTTGCAGGCACAGACTTTACCTATGAAGATATGGAGGCAATAAGATACTCAGAAAAGTATAACCCTGAGTTGATGAAAAAAGAAAATGATTCTTATGTTCTCCAACTGACGCCTAAAAAGGAGGTTAAAACCGACTATTCAAAATTGATAATATGGATTAGATCTGACAACTTTTACCCATTTAAAATTGAATATTATAATAAAAATAGAATACTTTACAAAATAATGTTAAGAGAAAAAATAGAGAAAGTAAATGACTATTGGATATCAAAGGAATCTGAAATGGAAGATTTGAAAACTAAGCATAAAACAAAAATGTGTATAGTTAATGTAAAATTTGATTCAGGGATACTTGAAAAAAAATTCTCAAAACGATATCTAAACAGATAAAAAAATAAAAGGGAAAAGCATGAAAATAAAATTGTTTTCAATAATAGTTGTGTATATATTGTTATGCTTATTTTCGTTGCCAGTAAATGCACAGAATGATAATTCTTCTGATAAAGGAATTAAATTAGGAGGATATTTACAAACCGACAATCGCCTTTGTTTAAAAGATGATAATGAGTTTTCATGGCAGGAATATAGGCTTGGTTTAAAAGCAGAAGCTAAACCTCTTGAAAAAGCACGCTTCTACAGTGAAGTATGGCTGAGATCTTGGGGTTTTCCAAATGTACAAAACATTTCTGATTTAAAGGATAAAAACATGGTCTCTACCTGGAATTTAGATTTAAGAGAGGCATATGTTGATTTCTATAGTTTCCTTTCAGATAACCTTGATATACGTATAGGAAGACAACGAATAGCCTGGGGTACAGGAGATAAGTTTAATCCAACAGACAACCTTAATCCCTATGATCTGGAAGATATCTGGGACTTTGGCAGACATCTGGGATCTGATGGGTTCAAAATATCTTATTATCCAGGAGATTTTACATTTACTGTTGTTTATATTCCTCTATTTACTCCATCTGTTTTGCCACGTGGTAACTGGGCTTCTGCATTATCGTCGCCTATGGAACTTCCCCATGGACTAATTTTAGGCACTTTAGCTGATACAATTGATTTACCAGAGAAAAATTTAAAAGAGGGGTCTACAATAGGTATCAAGATTTCAAAAAATATTTTTGATTTTGATTTCTCTTTAAGCTATGTTCATGCAAGAGATCCACTTCCTCTGGCAAATAAAATCACATTTATACCTACAGAAAAATATGAAGAAGTGGATATTAAAAGTCAACTTATTTATCCGAGGATGAACATAGCAGGAATAGACCTTGCAGGAGCAATTGGAAGCATTGGTATATGGGCCGAAGCAGCTCTGTTTTTTCCAGAAAAAATCAAAATGATAACAGATTTATCCTCTTTAGGAATGGGAGTTCATGAGTCTGTTGCTTTAGATAATAAACCATATATTAAATATGTAATAGGAATGGATTATACTTTTAAAAATGGAATTTATCTGAATATACAATATTTGCACGGTTTTATTCACGAAAGAGGTGCTACTAATCTGGAAGATTATTTTATGTTTGGTCTGGAATGTAAATTACTTGATAATAAACTCAAAATAACGCCTATTGCTGGAGGAATAGAAATAAAAGAATTTAAAGATATTAAAAATAATTATGCAATTATATACTCCCCTATGATTACGTACTACCCTTTTGATAATGCTGAAATTACCATTGGTTTACGTTTGATAGATGGCAAAGATACAACTAGTTTCGGAAGAGTAAAAGATTACGATGAACTCTTCTTTAGCCTGAAATATAACTTTTAAACTATATTTTATATGAAAAGCAACAATACAAAAAACAATCGTTACTTACATTTAAAGAAAATAAACAATCAGGAGTAAATTATGGATGTTTTTAAAAAATGCTATGATTTCACTAAAGTTGAAGAAATAAAAGAATCAGGGCTTTACCCCTATTTCACACAAATTGACAAAGTTGAAGGGAATTATGTTTGGGTAAATGGGAAAAAAATATTAATGGTTGGTTCTAACAACTATTTAGGACTATTTGATAATGAAATAGTTAAGCAAGCTGCAATCAAAGATATAAAAAAATTCGGCACATCTACATGCGGTTCAAGATTCCTAAATGGAACATATTCTCTACATGTTGAACTTGAAGAAAAAATTGCAGAATTTATGTGTAAAGAAGAGGCATTAATATTTTCAACAGGATTTCAAACA
>JAUXFB010000192.1 GCA_030620255.1 Candidatus Aminicenantota bacterium
CCTTAAAATTGAATCTATCTAACATCTTTTAAATAAAATATTATATGTTTCCCCTACCCTTCAAATTCTTTTTATTATCCTATATGGTAATGTAATAATAGCATTTAAAAATTCAAATACTGCTTTTACTGTAATTCCAATCAATCTAAATGGAAGCATTATTAGCCATATAAATGGATATAAAATTAAAGCAAGTAATGCTACAGGCCATGATATAACAAAGAGTATTAACCATAAAAGTAATTTTGTCATAATATTCCCTAAAAATATTAACAAACATAAAAAAAAATGTCAAAATAAACAAATACTATTTTGAATTTTATGCTATTGAGTAGTATAATATAATCGTATACTAATTTTCTGTGAACCTGGAATGATATTTGCATTTTAGGAGGAGCTTTGAAAGATAAAGAGGTTAAGAAGAACTTAACAGAAGATAACAAAAAAATAACAAAAGAACCCAGTGACTCTCAGGATACTGCAATTCAAAATGATATTGTATTAAAACCAGATGATATAATTCATACCCCAACTGATGATACTTGCAATAAAACCAAGGTTTGTTTTGAAAAAACAGATTTAGATAATAAGTCGATCAGGGAAATTGATAAAATCCCAGATATTGATAAAGAAGATCTCAAATCAAATGACTTTTCAATGTTATTAAAAGATATCTTTCAAGATAAAACAGAAGCTGAGAAGTTTAAAATTAATAGAAGATTTCTTAAGGATGCTACTCCCTTTGATATTAAGCAATTATCAATAGAGCTAAAAAATGAGTATAAGAGCCTTATAACGGGATTTTCAGAACTCGATAAATCTATTTGCATCTCTGCAAATGCTTTAAATATCATAACAGGAATTCATAAACATGGAAAAACAGTTTTCCTTCTTAACATAATGCTTAATATGGCAAAAAAATATCCTGAATTACACTTTGTTTATTATACTTATGAGGAATCCAAATCTGAAGTAGAAGTCAAATTAATAAACATGTCAGGTAATACCTATTTCTCAAACAATATAAAAGGCTTAACCACTAACCTTGATAGATGGAAATATGAATTAAGAACCAAAGATGTTAATTCAATAAAGGGTTTATCTGATAAAAATCCAGCATATAAAGGACTTTTTGACTTTCTACAGGTATCAAAAAGAATACATGTGGTTGATTCCTATTATAATAACGAAAACTTGCTTGATTCAATAAAATCTTTTTGTAATACATTTGAAATTGGGGCAATTTTTGTTGATCCATATCAAAAAATAGCATTAGATCATTCAACAAAGGTACATAGTCCCGAATGGAACAATAAAAACACAATTATGGAACGATTATCATCATTATCTAGAAAAACCCACGTTCCTATAATACTTTCATCAAGATTATCTTCAAGAATTTTAAATTATACAGAATATGATAATATGCTTACAGAGAACAATATGTTAATTCCTGAAGATATTATACAAGAAGCGGGCATTATTATAGCTATTCAAAATTATGCAAAATCAAAATTCCTGGGTTCAAAAAAGGGTAATAAATTTAATTCCAGGTTTTATAAGGAACCTATAGAAACCAGTATGGTAACACCTGAAATCTTTAAAACTAAAAAACCTGAAACTATAATGCTTGTAAAATTTTTAGTTAATCGTTATGGACCTGAGCTTGAAGCAGAACTTCTATTCAATCGATGGTTGTTAAAAATTAGTGACCTGACTCCAGAAGCTATACAAAGGATAAAAGAGAACTGTAAATGAAATCTGAAATATGGGCTATTGGAGGCGGCAAAGGTGGTACTGGGAAAAGCATAATCACAACTACTTTGGGTATATATCTGGCAAATCATGGGAAAAAGGTAAGTTTAATTGATGCTGATCTAGGTGGAGCCAATTTACACTCTTTTTTAAGGATTAAAAAACCTAAAAAATCTTTAACTGATTTTTTCGAGAAAAAAAGTCCTTTAAATGAAATTATTATAAAAACAGGAGTTCCAAATTTACAGCTTATTGTAGGTGATATTAATACATTTAATCCAACAAGTATTAAATATACACAAAAATTGAAATTCTTCAGGCATATTATAAGCATTAATTCTGAGTTTATCCTTATTGATCTTGGTGCAGGTACACATCTGAACACTATTGATAGCTTTTTGTTGGCTGACAAAAAGATCGTAGTTACTGTGCCTCAAATCACATCAATTGAAAATTCATACAATTTTATAAAAAAAGTCTTATTTCGTAAGATCAATAGAATCCTGCGTGACCATCAATTAAAAGATGTTGCACGTGATGCATGGAAGAATAGAAATGTAAATGAAATTAAAAATATTAAAACATTTCTATATTATCTTAAAAAAAGTTCGAATCAGATAAAGAATCTTATTGACAAAGAACTAAAGAATTTTAAAATCGATATAATACTTAATCAGGTAAGAGATCACAATGATATTGAAATTGGATTCTCAATTAAAAGCCTTTTAATCAAATATTTGGGGATTGATGTAAATTTTTCAGGATATATTAAATATATTGATTCCTTCTGGGACTATTATAATGGATCTCAAACACATACTTCAAATAAAAATATTCTATCCACACCTCTATTAAATAAAGATACTCATGGTCTGGTGAATAATCTTGTAGAGGATAAACAACTTAATTTATTTAATCCATAAAATGTGTGATAAAAAGCTAAAAAAATACTATGAATTACTTGAAATTAATATAAATGCTACTTTATCTGAAGTAAACAGAGCATTTGAGCGTATGAAAGAACTCTATTCCACAGATTCAATTGCAACCATTCCAATTGATGATGAATTTTCAAAAGAGGAAAGGAAAAGGATACTAAAAAAAATAAATAAAGCTTATTCAAAAATAGGTACTCATATTATAGAAAAAAAGAAAAAAAAGAAATTAATATCTGAACATGATAAAATATCAGAGAAAAAAGAAAGATCTATAACAATTAGTGGTTCAATAATTCAACAAGTAAGGGAAATTCAAGGAATATCTTTGCTTGAACTTTCAAAAATAACAAAAATCTCCAAACAAATACTTGAAGATATTGAACTCGAAAACTATGAAAAGCTACCTCCTGAAGTCTATTTAATGTGCCACATAACAAATTATACAAAATTTTTATCTATTGATTCAACAAAAGCAGCCAATGATTATATGAAGCATTACAAAAAATGGAAGAAAAAATCAAAAAAGGAGGTTTGAAATGAAAAAGATTGTGATTCTGGGTTCAGGATTAGTAGGAAATACAATTGCAAAAGAGTTGTGTAAAGAATACAAAGTATATGCTGCAGATAATAATATAAAGATACTTGAGTCCATTGTATCAAATGATACGATCTCCCCTATTCATACAGATTTATCTGAAACAAAAAATATAAAAAAAATCGTAAAGCAAGCTGATCTTGTTATAAATGCTTTACCCGGGTTTATGGGTACAGCAGCTCTAAAAGCAGTTATTGAACAGGGCATAGATATAGTGGATATAGCATTCAGTCCTGAAGATGCATTTGAACTTGACGATCTGGCAAAAAAAAATAAGGTTACAGCTGTTGTTGATTGTGGTTTAGCTCCGGGTTTGTGTAATATGATCTTAGGTTATCAAAATAAAAGAATGCAAACCATTACTTCTTATGAGTGCCTTGTAGGAGGTCTTCCTGTTGAAAGAGAATGGCCATATGAATACAAGGCTGTTTTTTCTCCCATAGATGTAATAGAAGAGTATACAAGACCTTCACGTTATATTGAAAATGGGGCTGAAGTTGTTAAACCAGCTCTTTCTGACCCTGATTATGTTTATTTTAAAGGTATAGGAACTCTGGAATCATTTAATACAGATGGATTGAGAACTCTTCTTAAAACTATGAATATTATTAATATGAAAGAAAAAACACTTCGTTATCCGGGTCATATTCATCTAATGAAAGTATTAAGAGAAACCGGATTTTTTGATAAAGATCCCATTTCATACAAAGGAATTGAATTGAGTCCTATTGAATTTACATCTAAAATACTTTTCCCTAATTGGAAAATGAAGGAAAATGAGGCTGATTTTA
>JAUXFB010000225.1 GCA_030620255.1 Candidatus Aminicenantota bacterium
ATATGTGAAACTGGTATTTCATCTCCTTTTAAATGCATTATTTTTTCTATTATATTTTTTGCAAATTTAGATGCATTATCAGGAATACGTTTTTTAGATTCAAATGATTTTTGTATTTTATCTATGCTTTCCGGGTATTTTATCTCCTGTAATGCTGCACTTGTTCTATCAACTGCATCCCAGTTCTTTTTTACAACACTTTCACCTTTACTCATATAGCTTTTTTTAATACTATCTTTTATCAGTTTTATTGCTTCATCTTCTTTTAAAATGCCTGAGACTTTAAAAAATGCAGCTTGCATAACAGTATTAATCCTGCCACGTAAGCCCAATTCTTTTGCAATTTTTATTGCATTTATGTTATAGAATTTAATCTTTTTTTCTATTATTGTTTCCTGCATATCTCTTGTTAAATGATCAAAAACTTCATGGTTCTGCCATTCTGAATTAATCAGGAAAATTCCTCCCTCTTTAATTCCTTCTAAAATGTCATATCTACCAATATAAGCCGGATTATGTAGAGCTATAAAATCAGCTGTTTTTATCAGGTATGGAGATTGAATTTTACTTTTTCCAAACCTTAAGTGGGAGATCGTAATTCCGCCTGATTTTTTCGAATCATATGAGAAATATCCCTGAGCATTCATATCAGTATTGTCACCGATTATCTTAATTGAGTTTTTATTTGCTCCAACTGTTCCATCTGAGCCAAGTCCCCAGAAAATACATCTCTTTATGTCTTCTGCTTCAGTATCAATTTTTTCTTTAATCTCTATTGAATGATTTGTAATATCGTCATTTATTCCAACTGTAAAGTTATGGAAAGCCGGGTCATCAAGATGATCAAATACAGCATTTACCATTGATGGTGTAAATTCTTTTGAACTTAAACCATATCTGCCACCAATAATTTTTATATCTTTTTCTGAAAGAGCTACTACTGTATCAAGATACAATGGTTCTCCTATTGAACCAGGTTCTTTTGTTCTATCAAGTACAGCGATTTTTTTAACAGTAGAAGGAATAGATTTAATGAAAGCTTCAACTGAAAATGGTCTGTAAAG
This sequence comes from Candidatus Aminicenantota bacterium, assembly GCA_030620255.1. GTDB lineage: Bacteria > Acidobacteriota > Aminicenantia > UBA2199 > UBA2199 > JAUWNT01. The sequence goes on from JAUXFB010000225.1 coordinate 1,065, forward strand.
TCTTACTTTTATTGCTCCAACCTTTTTACCCTTTTTACAAAGAAAGTTTACTGTTTCTTCGATTGTGTCACACCCAGAACCCATAGCAATAATTATCTTTTCTGCATCAGGAGCGCCAACATAATCAAATAGATGGTAATGTCTCCCAATTTTCTCAGCTAAAAGATCCATATATTTTTGAACAATGGCAGGAGTTTTTTCATAATATTTATTTACAGTTTCTCTACCTTGGAAGTAGACATCAGGATTTTGTGCTCCAACTTTCATAAATGGTTTATCTGGATTTAAAGCCAATTTGCGGAAATTTTCAACAAATTTCATATCAAGCATTGATTTCATTGTCTCATAATCAATCACTTCAACTTTTTGTATTTCATGTGAAGTTCTAAAACCATCAAAGAAATTTATAAATGGTACTCTTGTCTCAAGAGTTGAAAGGTGAGATACAATACCAAGGTCCATTGCTTCTTGAATGGATGCTGCACCCATTAATGCCCATCCTGTATTTCTAACTGACATTACATCTGAGTGATCTCCAAAGATCGAGAGGGCTTGAGCAGCTAAAGATCTTGCTGATACATGAAATACAGCTGGAAGCATTTCACCTGCGATTTTATGTAAATTTGGAATCATGAGTAATAAACCCTGAGAAGCTGTAAAGGTTGTTGTCATAGAACCAGCTGATAAAGCCCCGTGAACAGCACCTGAAGCTCCTCCCTCAGACTGCATTTCTATTACATCAACTTGTTGTCCAAAAATATTCTTTCTTCCATGAGCTGACCATTCATCAGCCAATTCTCCCATTGATGAAGATGGTGTAATAGGATATATGGCAGCAACTTCGCTGAATGCATATGCCACATGAGTTGCTGCTGTGTTTCCATCAATTGTTGATTTTTTGATACTCATTTTTTATCTCCTTTATTTATTACCTTAAAATTAGATGATTTATAAACATTTTATAATAGAAATTATTAACACAAATCCAGTTATGTGTCAAGAAAGAGGATTTATTTTTTTACTTCAATGGTTTCAAGCCATGGCTTATTGCCTTTTTCAGAAAACCAGGTGATAAGTTCTCTTTTTAAATCAAAAAACAGTTTATAATATCCTGGACCCATTTTGATGGGAATTTCAGCCTTAAAATCAATGCTTTCTCCAATTTTTATGTTGTGCGGAATCACAATCTCGCCATAAGCGTCGTCTATTATTTTATCTTCTAAGTTGAGGAGTTTTATTCCAATTGCAATCCTGTGACTCATTCCATTTGAGAACCAGTCAAAATTACTGTTATTCTTTAATTGAACTTGTATAACCATGGTCTCATGCGTAAGGAAATTTTTTTTTTCTGGTCTAACCTTTATAGAACCTTTATATTTAAAGAGTTGAAAACTAGTGTTTTTTTTACAGTTGCCTTTTTTTACAGAGTTTCCTGGTTTTTTAAATACAATAGCTACTGAAGTGAAAATCGATCTCAGAAATCGTAGTATTACATGGGGGGATTTAAAAACCTCCTGTGGTAGTTTGACCCAATTATTTAGATAATAGTCTTCTATCCTAATATCAATTTCATTGTCATACAGCAAAAAGCCACTTTGTTTAAAAAGAGTCAATAATTCATTTAATTCGAAAATTATTGTATTTGGAATATTGCATGCAAGCCTGTTTAATTTGATCTCAGTAGTTATTACAGCTATTCCACCAGGCTTTAATACCCTGTACATTTCTTTTATGGATTTTAATATATTCTTTTTTGATCCAAAATGTTCTATGGAGGATGCTGAAAAAATAAAATCAAAGGAATTGTCTTTAAATTTAAGATTTAGAGCATCCATTTTAATTATATCAAGATTTGCTTCAGGGTATATAAAGGGTGCATATTTTTGTGGATTTTTTGGAATGTCAGGTTCATCTTCTCCACCAATATAATTTCCTTCAAATAAATCTATACCAGTGATCTTTTCTATTTTATAAGCTAAATAATATAATATCTGTTCCCGTCCAGCACCGATTGCAAGACCTTTGTTTTTTGGGTATAAATAACCGGATTTTTTTAATATATAAATGGTATGAGTAAATTCCCATATTTTTCTGTGAAAGGATTCTCTATTCATAGAAAAAATCGGGCTTAATTCCAAAAGTACATTATTCCATTCCTTATTATAAATGTCTGATACATTGGGGATTTTATTAAAGGGTACTGAATTCTCAATTCTCTCTTCCTTTAATTTATCCTCATTTACTATTTGGTATTTTATTTTGTCAAAGGGTTTTAAAAAAAAGTTGTAGAATTTATTAGAAAACAGGATATATTCTAATTTTTGCTTTATCATTTCAAATAGATAGCAGAGTTATCAATTTATGTCAAGAATATATTATAATAAACTACTCATATCTTAATGCTTCAATTGGATCCAGGTTTGCTGCTTTATAAGCAGGGTAGGTACCAAAAGTTATTCCAATAAGAACACATAGGCTAACCCCGATTATTATCCAATCCATAGGTAAAGTGGGTTGTGCATTTAAAAATGAACCAGCCAGATTTCCTACGCTTACTCCAAGAACAATACCTATAAGCCCACCAAATTGGCATAATGTAATTGCTTCAATCAAAAACTG
>JAUXFB010000220.1 GCA_030620255.1 Candidatus Aminicenantota bacterium
TATAAGCACAACCATTAGTATCAACTGCTATGTCTTCTACATAGTCACCGAAACTTCCTCCAATATAAGTTGAATATAAAAGAACTAAAGGATCTATTATAAGCTTTTCTGTCTTATTATATTTACCTATATTAAATGTATATGAATTTTTAGAAAGTTTTTTAAATCTTACATCAATTTTGTTGTTTTTGTTTTGGTATGCTGAAGGTTTCTTATGAATAATCTTGCCAAACTCTGTTTTTATTATAATATTTCCTTGCCTGTCAAGTTCTGTGCCTTTAACATCCTTAAATTCAAACCTTATATTACATGGATTCCCGCCTGGCTTTACTATCCAGTCATACTCTATTTGTTTCTCTTTTCCATATACCTTAAGGTCAATATGTGGATATATGTTTTTGTACATAACTGCTTTTGACGTACTTATACCTGTTTTCCATTTTGATTTATCTTTTCCTGTAAAATAGTTTACCCTGTAGTTTGTTGTATCAACAGGAACTATTTCCGGGCTTTTGTTTGCTCCTTTAAACAATAGTCTTGATACATCTCTTTTGTATTGGTATTTTTGTTGATTCTTTATTAGAATTCGGGATTTAGGATTTAGTTTATTATTTTCCTCTTCATTTTTTTCTTTGTTTTTTCTTACTGAATCAAATATAAGTCCCTTTTTTGTAATCCAGATAGTGTATTTTGATGTTCTTGCATAAAAGAGAGCTCTTTTATTAAACTGACCTCTATTTTGTATAAAATAAAGAGGTATATTACCAAAACTAACATTATATGCTGATTTTAAATTTATATTTTCTGTTTTTATTTTTTTAAGATTTTTTATATTAGAGCCATTTTTTGAGATGTTTTTAGCATTTGAATAAAACAAGAATAGAAAACACAAAAAAACTAAAAATAAAATTTTTGAGATTTTTTTCATTTAATCCCCCCTTTTATATCTAAAGTAATGTCAAAAGCTTTTAAGGTAAAACTTTTGCCACTAACTATGGTAGCAAGTTTAATGCCAAGTAAAATTGAGGTAAAGTGTCATCTTTTTAGGACATTTTATCTGTTTATGTCTTGTTTTTGGGACAGCTTTAGGAAAAGGCAAGGTATAGATTCTTAAATGAGGCAATAGGTCCGTGCCTAAGAATAAAAAGCAACTCCCACTGATATATAGCCTGATAATGCAAATAAAAGATATCTCCAAACATCAAGGTAATAAAAACTACCCTCCATTGATATATTAGAAAAGAACTGTGTTAAGATAACAGCAGAAAGGAGTAATGCAAAGGGGATCCAAGACTTTGATCTTTTATTTTCCATTGACAGTAAAACGCCTAAAATAAAAAACTCAAATATACTAACCTTAAACAAAAAATGAGCCCCTGTTCCTGAAAACAGATAAAATAATATAAACCCCATTACAAAGAGTTCAATTATAATATTTAGATTACTCTTTGAAATAAAAGTCTTAAAAAGCAAAATCAAGAAAAAAGATATAAACAACCCATATATTAAATATAATACAAAATGTTCACCTGTATAACTGAACAGAAAGGTTTTTAACTTTGAATGAAAAAGATTTACAACAAGTAAAAAAATTATATAAGATAATGAAATCTTAAACTTTTTCAATTACTGTCTGCTTTTTATTTATTTTCTTTTCCAAGCCTGCTTTTTTTATAACTTTATTTCTTAATTCCTCATAAAGAGAGCTATTCTCTTCTAATAACTTTCTTACTGACTCCTTTCCCTGACCTAATTTGTTATCACCATAAGAATACCAGGAACCTGTTTTTGAAAGAATCTCATACTCAATACCAAGTTCAATTATATCTCCCTCTTTTGAAAAACCTTTACCAAATATCAAATCAACCTCAGCTGTTCTAAAGGGCGGTGCCAGCTTATTCTTTACAATCTTCAGTCTTGTTCTTCCACCAACAATTTCAGTTCCATTTTTTAGAGTTAATATTTTTCTTACATCAAGTCTTATAGAGCTATAAAATTTCAAAGCTCTACCACCGGTTGTTACTTCAGGATTTCCAACAAACATCCCAATCTTTTCTCTTAATTGATTTACAAAAAGAAGAGTTGTTTTTGAACGAGAAACAATAGCTGTGAGTTTCCTCAATGCCTGGCTCATTAACCTGGCCTGAAGCCCCATATGGCTGTCTCCCATATCACCTTCCAATTCTGCTTTTGGAACTAAAGCAGCAACACTATCAATAACAACAATATCCACTCCACCTGAACGAACAAGAATCTCCGCTATCTCCAGAGCTTGTTCACCATAATCTGGTTGTGCAATATAAAGTTCATCAATATTAACCCCCAGATTTTGAGCATAAGCTGCATCAAGAGCATGCTCTGCATCAATAAAAGCTGCATACCCTCCTGCCTTTTGAGCTTCAGCTATTGTTTGAAGAGCAACAGTTGTTTTACCTGAAGCCTCAGGCCCATAGACTTCGCAAACTCTTCCTCTGGGGAATCCACCAATACCTGATATTATATCAAATGATAGACATCCTGAAGAAATAGCAGGAAAACTTACAATATCTTTGCTACCAAGTTGCATTATTGAACCTTTCCCAAATTGTTTTTCAATTTGAGAAACAGCATTGTTTATAGCAGAAACCTTTTGATTTGTATTATTCATATTTTCCTCCAATAAATCTCTATAAATTAATTTCTATATATTTAATTCTTTCAAATCATAAACAATAAACTCATTTACCCAAATATTCAACTTTATCAAACTCTTTGTCCTGTTCATGGTATGATTCAATTACATCTTTTAAAGAATTCAACATATTAACCAGATCATTCTCGATTTCTTTTCTCTTTATCTTCAAATTTCTAATTCCCTCTTTCAAATCCTTTCTTCTTTCAACAGCATGATTGATAATCTCTTCAGCCTTCATCTCAGCTTCTTTAATTATTAATTCAACCTCTTTCTCTGAATTTGATTTTATCTCATTTGAGAATTTTTGAGCAGAAACCAATGTGTCTCTTAAAATTTCTTCTCTCTTCTCAAATTTTGAGAGTTTTTCTCTTAAGCGTTCTGTTTCCCTTTTAATGTTCTCTCTTTCCTGAACCTCATTTTCAAGAACTTCAGCAACCTGAACTAAAAAGTTTTTTACCTCTTCCTTATCAAACCCCCTAAGTTTCGCACTAAAATTTTGAGTTAAAATATCCTGCGGCATTAATTTCATCTTAACACCTCCCCATTAATTATTTGACTTCCAATTAATAATTTATTTGCGTATCCAAACATTATTCCTGTAAAAAAGCTATCAATAAAATATAATATTACAATAATTATTATTGGAGATATATCAATGCCTCCAACAACTGTGAATGGAAGCGTCTTGTGAACAAATCTAAACACTGGATCTGTCAAACGCCGTAACACAAGAATAAATGTGTTGGAAGGAATATTGCCCAGCCAAGAAATTACGGATCTTATAATAATAATAAATATATATACTTGAACAATTAAATGAAAAAGCTGAGCAAAAGATTTTAGAAAATTACCAAGAATCATATATATCTTCTCCCAAAAAGAGCAGCTCCTATTCTAATCATTGTAGCTCCCTCCTCAATTGCCACTTCAAAATCATTGCTCATACCCATTGAAAGATGCTGTATATTAAAATTTGGTAATTGTGAGTTATTTATTTCATCCTTTAATTCCCTTATTTTGATAAAATATGGCCGAACACTTTCAGAATCTTCAAAAAAAGGAGGTATAGCCATA
>JAUXFB010000052.1 GCA_030620255.1 Candidatus Aminicenantota bacterium
AATGCATTATGGATCGAGAGCGAAAGAATAAATTCTTTGATCATATCAAATAAAAATATAAACATTCAAAAAAATAATACTTACAAAAGAAACTATAGATTAATGAATTCAAATATAGCTTTTAAATCATCAACCTGGATTAAATCACAAATATTTGAAGCAACTGCATATCACATCCCCTTATATGGAAATTTGGAATTTATTAGAAGTTTTGATAATTCAAGTATAAAGAGAATTTATGATAATTTCAGAAATCCCTCTAAAATAATTATGGTTATATCCGGAAAATTTGATTCAAAAAAGGTAAAAAAAACTATTAAAAAACTTTTTTCTTATTCATTTCAGAAAAAGAAAACAATAAAAAGAAAATATATTTCCATAAAACCAAGAAAAAAATTTATATACAAAAACCGAATGATTGAGAATATTCCTCAAAATTTCTCAATATACGGGATAAGAGCTCCATCTAAATTAAGTTATGATTGTCTTTACTTCAATTTTATAAAATACTACCTTGTTGACCAAAGATTCTCAGAATTGGAAAGAATAATAAATATAAAAAACAGACTTAATATAAATATAAATTACGAATATACAGACAATATCGAATCAAATGCTCTAATAATTACAATGTCTTCTGTAAAAAGAATTAATCTTGAAAGAGCGAAATTTCTTTTAAATAAAAAACTTCAATCACTTATGAACTTTCGCATTTCAAACTCAAGTTTTAAAGCTCTAAAGTCTTTGATAGAAATAGATTTTATAAAAAATATGACAAAACTTGAAAAAAGGAGCATTATGTTAGCTGAAAACTTCCATCTGTTTGGGAATCTGAATATAGAAGAGACTTATTTAAAAAGATTAAAAAGAGCCAACTCATATGATATTCTACGAATCTGCAGAAAATATCTGTTAAAAAATAACAGAGTGATTTTAAATGTATATAAAAAATAATAAATTTAAGAGAAACACAGTTATTTTAGTTTTATTCATTTTATTCTCTTTTTATCTTCAAGCAGACCAAAATATAATTAACCTAACAAGTTCAAAAGGTTTAAAAATAAAAATAATAAAAGATCCCAGTTTAAAATTTATCCATGCTGAGATTCTAATATTCTATAAGAACAAAATCAAAAATCCAGCAGTTTTATATCTTACAATAAAAAATATTTTTAACAAATATGTGAATAGTTCAGGATCAGAAATTCTAAGCAACCTAAAAAAATTAGGAAACGATTTTGAAATAATAAACAGACCTGACTTCATTAAAATTAAAATAAATTTTCTTCCAAATAAAATTTCATTATTCGTCAATTTATTAGAATCCCTATATACTTACAAATCATTCACATTAGAAAAATTCAATAAAAGTGTCTCAAATTACTGGAAATACTTTTTTGAAAATAGGGGGTGGAAAAAGAAAATTGTTTTTCAGCTCGCCTATAACAAACTATTTTCAGAACATTTAATGGGGAATACTTTAATAACTCAAAGTTTATTAAAACAAACATATTTTCCTCAATTACAATTATTTTACAATAATACCTATAAATTAAACAACTCATTGCTCATTTTAAAGGGAAACTTAAACCCTTATGTAGTTTCTGAATTAGTGGAAGAAAAATTCAAATCATACAAAAAAGAAAAGAAGATATATTATAAAGAAACAAAACTGCAAACAAACAAAAAGCAAAGAATAATTATATTAGACATAAATAGAAATGGATTGCCCATTATTTACAGATTTAAAGTAATACCTTCATTAAAGAGCAAAAACCACATTGCTCATCTTATAATAAATAATATATTATTTGGGCTTCCAACTGGTAAAATATTCAGAAATTCCTTATACTTTGGAATTAGAAATCTAAATATTAACTCTGAAATAATTAACCACAAAGATGTTTCAGTTATTTGTAATACAATAAAATTGAACCTTAGAGATATTGAAAAATTAGTTTTTTTAAAAGAAAGTGAAAAAAGAAAATTAAAGATAATGAAAATAGGAAAAAATGAGTATTTGAATGCATTAAATTATCTTTATGGAAAATTTAAAATTGACTCTGAAAAAATTGAAAATGATGTTCAAATTGAGATAGATAAAAGCTTATATGATTTAAAAAGTGATTATTTTAAAATACCCCCTATAAAGTTTAATAATATTATTCGTCAGGTAAGCCTAAATGAACTAAATCAAATAATTAGTAATTCTATAACATTCAACAACAGGTACAAAAATTTCACATCTGAAGTTATTATAATTGTTGGAAACTCAAAACAAATCCTCAGGTATTTTACTGTACTTAAACCTGAAGTTATTAAATTTTAAATAAAGTAAAAAGTCACAGACCCTAACCTAAAATAGCTTAATAATTAACAATAACACATATCCCTATTGACTTGATAAGGTAAAAAAAATATAATCTGAACATGAAAAAATGGGTTTATATTAAAGATGTTTCAAAATTTATTGGAGAAGAAGTACTAATTAAAGGTTGGGTTTACAATAAACGAGATGTAGGAAGAATTAAGTTCATTCTCGTGCGAGACGGAACTGGAATTATTCAATCTACAATATGGTCCAAAGACCCAGATTGCCCAATATTTGAAAAATTCGACAAACTCACTCAGGAATCAAGCATAAAAGTTTCTGGAAAAGTAAAAAAGGATGAGAGAGCACCCGGAGGCTATGAATTAGAGATAACTGATTTTGAAATCATCCAGATTGCTGAAGAATACCCAATAAGCAAAAAGAATCATGGCACAGCTTTTTTAATGGAAAACAGGCATCTATGGCTTCGTTCTATTAGACAAACAGCTATTTTAAAAATAAGAGCTTCCATTATAAAATCCATACGTGATTTTATGGACAAAGAGGGCTTTATTTTAACAGATTCTCCTATTTTGACTGCTAATGCTGTAGAAGGAACAACTACTCTCTTTGAAACATCATACTTTGATGAAAAAGCATATTTATCTCAAAGTGGACAACTATACGCTGAAGCAAGTGCATTGGCTCTAGCCAAAACCTATACATTTGGCCCTACTTTTAGGGCTGAAAAATCCAAAACAAGAAGACATTTAATTGAATTCTGGATGATGGAGCCAGAATGGGCTTATGCAGAGCTGGACGATGTTTTCATTTTAGCTCAGAATCTGCTTGTTTATATTGTAGAAAGGGTTTTAGAAGAAAGGTCAGAAGAGCTAAAAATATTAGAAAGAGATACAAAACCTTTGGAACAAATAAAAGCCCCTTTTCCAAAAATTAAATATGATGAAGCATTTGAAATACTAAAAAAATCTGGAAAATCTCAAACTTCATATGGAAGTGATTTTGGAGGAACAGATGAGACAATAATATCTGAAAAATTCAACAAACCTCTTGCTATAACTCATTATCCTTCCAATATTAAAGCATTCTACATGCAGCCAGATCAAGACAACCCTGACAAAATTCTTTGTATGGATATACTAGCACCTGAAGGGTATGGAGAAATTATTGGAGGCAGTCAAAGAATACATGACCTTGATCTACTTTTAAAAAAAATTAATGAACATAAATTGTCAAAAGAGGTTTTTAAATGGTATATTGATCTTAGAAAGTATGGTTCTGTACCACATTCTGGTTTTGGACTTGGAGTTGAAAGAACTGTTGCGTGGATCTGCCACTTACCTCATATTAGAGAGACGATCCCCTTTCCAAGAATGCTTTACAATTTATATCCATAAGAATGGAAATTAAGATTTAAACATATAAATGGTTTACTGATATTAAAAATTACTTTTTATCAAATATCTTCATCCATGAGTCAACTTCCTTCTCAGATATTTTAATATTTATTCTTTTCTTCAATTTCTCTTTTTTCCCATTTATATGATACACTCGTTTTAATTCAAAATAAAACTCAATTGAATTTATGGTTCTTGCACCTTTTTTCTTTGCACAGGTTTTTAATTCTCTGTCAGATGAAACTAAGATAACATCTTTAAGATTTGTATAATTATCAATAATTTTTTTTATTTCATCATCAGCAGAATCACCATATTTAGGATATACTATAGTAAATTTATTTTTTAAAGATTCCCTATTTAAAGTTCCATCAGGTTCACCATCAAAAACAACTATAATATTATTGTTCTTAACTCCCTGGTATTTCTTTAAAATATAGATTATCTTTTTTCTTGAATCTTTATCATCAAGAGAAATATCAGGTGAAGATCCAATCAAATTATTTCCATCTATAATATAAGGCATTGTAATTTAATCAATTCACAGGGTTTTGTAATCATCATTTCCTCACCCTGGAGGCCAGTTCATCTTCCTCCCTCCTATAAGATGCAGATGAAGGTGAAAAACTTCCTGACCCGCTTCCTTCTCTGTATTTATAACAAATCTATAACTATTAATATCTAATTTTTTTGCAACTTTATTCCCAACCAAGAATAAATCCCCTATTAGATCTTTATCATCAACTTTTTTTATTGAATCATAATGTTTTTTAGGAATAATTATAACATGGACTGGCGCTACAGGATTAATATCCTTAAAAGCAACAATTCTCTCATCCTCATATAAAAACTCAGTATTTAACTCTTTGAAAGCAATTTTACAAAAAATACACTCTTCCATTCATTACCTTCCTATCAATTTAATATCTGCCCCTAACTGACTTAGTTTTTCAGGCATATTTTCATATCCTCTAAAAAGCTGATATGAATTTTCTACAACTGTCTCACCATCAGCAATCAACCCTCCAAGCAACAAAGCAGCTGAAGCTCTCAAATCAGTAGATTTAATAATTCCTCCTCTCAATTCTGTTTTCCCCTTTATTATTGCAGTATTACCTTTAACCTCTATATTTGCCCCAAGTTTATTCAATTCATCAACATGTCTAAACCTTCTGTTAAAAATATTTTCTTTTATCCTCGAAATACCATTTGCCTGTGTCAGAAGTGTAGTTAATTGAGCCTGAAGATCTGTGGGGAAACCAGGATATGGCTTTGTTTCAATATCAATCGGGGAAATATTGCCTGTTGAATTTACTTTTATTTTATTTTTATCAACAATAATTTTAATACCCATATTTTCAAGTACATTGAGTAAGCTTTTTATATATTCAGGAATTGCATTTTCAACAATAATTTCATTATCAAGAAGACATCCAGCTATTATATATGTTCCCATTTCAATTCTATCTGGAATTACTTTATGTATAGAACCTTTAAGACTCGTTTTCCCTTTTATAATCAATGAATCATTCTCTTCCCTTTTTATATCTGCTCCCATACTTAATAAAAGATTTATCAAATCAGATATTTCTGGTTCAAGAGCACAATTTCCAAGAAAAGTTTCACCTTCAGCAAGTGTAGATGCCATCAATAAATTCTCTGTACCTGTAACACTTTTATTTGGGAAAGTATACTCAATTCCATTTAATTTATTCGACTCCGCAATTATATATCCATCTTTTATATTGATTTTAGCACCCATCTTTTTTAACCCTTCCAGATGAAAATCAATCTTTCTATCTCCAATTGGGCAACCACCTGGTAAAGATACTTTAGCATATCCGTTTCTTGCAATTAAAGGACCCAAAATTAATATTGATGCTCTAGATGTTTCTATAATATCTTTTGGCACCAACCCTGATTTTAATGATGGTATCTTGATCTTTATTTTATTATTAATAAACTCACCTTCAGCTCCAATATTTTTGAGAGCTTCAAACATAACCTTAATATCTTCAACTTCAGGCACTCCCTCAAATTCAAACTCATCAGAACTCAAAATAGCTGTTGCTAATTCGGGAAGAGCTGCATTTTTAGCTCCTGAAATTTTCACACTACCTGAAAGTCTTCTTCTCCCATTAATTACAATTTTCATATCATACATAGACTGTTATTATATAAATATTTTTAGACATTTTCAAGCAAATATAAAAAAAAAGAGGAGGGAAAACCCTCCTCTAATTAAATAAAATCAGAATTAACAAAAAGGAAGTTTAATGTTTACGTAATCGCTCTTTTATTGCCTCTCTTCTATGTAACCTGCGTTCCATTCTCCTCTGCTTCATTTCACTTTTAATGGATTCGATCTTCTTGATCTGCTCGGGAGTCAATAAATCTCTTAAATCCAGCAAATAATTAATATTTGCAATAGTTAAATCAGTCTTCATTGCTGCAACTTCTCTTAACATTTTTTCCAATTTACCTCTATTGATTTTTTCTTTTTCCATATAAGAACCAATCTTTAATTCTAGAATTTTGATATCAGCAGTCCTTCTTATAGTTGACTCTTGATGAGCATCTCTCATCTTCTCAATTGTTCTTACCTGATCTTTAGTAAGACCGACCTTTTCCTTCAACTTAAGTAAAATTTGTGCTGGGAAAAGATTTTTTTCTGCCATTCTTATTCCTTGTTTCATGTGCTTTAACATCCCTGGTGCTCCAGCTTTTGCTTCAAGCAATGAACTAAATGAAATTAGTAAGAGAGCAGACATTACAAAAATTGTTGCTTTTTTGATCATTGTATCCTCCTATATACTGTAGAATGCGATTTTTTTATAATCATTCTACAGATCATTTTTTTTCTTTTCATATTAGGTTAACAATTAAATGAGGTGTTTCTTGCAAAAGATTTTAATTGCCTATAAAATCCAGCAAATAATATTTATAAATTTTTTGATTTCAATGTCAAATAAATTGAAATTGCATTGATTGCTGCTGGAGTCACTCCTGAAATTTTCAAAGCGTCCTTTAAGTTTGAAGGTCTGTTTTTTATGAGCTTCTGTTTTACTTCTGTTGAAAGCCCCTCTATTTTTAAATAATCTATATGTTCAGGTATTTTTATTCTCTCAAGTTTTTCCATCCTCTTTACTTCATCATTTTGAATCTTAATATATCCTTCATATTTTATGTTTGCTTCAATATATGAAACATCAGTAAGGGTTTGGTTTTTCAAAATCTTGCTTCCATTCAATTGTTCAAGTTTTTCAAAATCAATTTCAGGCATTTTTAAGAGATGATAAATAGTATATGTTCTGTTCCTGAATTTTAATTTCGTTTCTTTTAACTTATTAATTGCATTTTTCCGCTTCTTTAATTTTCTCATCTCTCTTACAAACAACTTATTGTCAAGTAATCCAAATTTTAATGCATACTCTGAAACTCTTTCAAAAGCATTATCTTCTCTTAATTGAAGTCTAAATTCTGCTCTAGACGTAAACAATCTATAAGGTTCATCAATTCCTTTTGTAACTATATCATCAATTAAAACCCCTGTATAAGCTTCATCTCTTCTTAAAATAAAAGGATCTTTGTTTTTTAATTTCAAAACAGCATTAATACCTGCAATTAATCCCTGTGATGCAGCTTCTTCATATCCAGAGGTTCCATTCACCTGACCGACAAAGTAAAGGTTCTCAATTGATTTACTTTCTAATGTATGGTTTAATTGAGTTGGAACAATTGCATCATATTCAATTGCATAAGCAGGTCTCATCATAACTGATTTATTCAGCCCAGGAATTGATTTTAGAATCTCTTTCTGAACCTGTACCGGAAGGCTTGATGAAAGTCCATTTGCATAGATTTCTTTATTATTCAAACCTTCAGGCTCAAGGTAAAAATGATGTCTCTCCCTAAAAGGAAATTTTACTATTTTATCTTCTATTGAAGGGCAGTATCTAGGCCCT
>JAUXFB010000086.1 GCA_030620255.1 Candidatus Aminicenantota bacterium
AAAATTGTATTCACAAAGATTTCTGTTTGGGAACATGTGTTGCTAATAATTTTTTCAGAACTGGAAAATTAAATGCTCCATATGGTTTTTGCGAACAAGCTGAAAAATTAAATCTTTTCCCCATTTCCAGACAAAAAAAAATAAAAAAAAACTTGAAAAAAACTTGAAAAAAAAATTTTAACATGATTTAATAAAAAAAAGGGAGAAATAGAATGATAAAAAAAAGAGGAAAAGAAATATACCAACCCCCGTATGCTCAAGACCTATCAGGTTTGGGAGCCAATGGCCAAGAGGTAAAGCCAAAGGGCATGTGTATAGATGGTTCATCTTTAACTTTTGAAATATGCCAGAATGGAGAGTCTCCTGTAGGAGGTTCGTGTAGTCCCAACGGGATATCTCCTGAGTATGGTTATTGCGATTTAGGAAATACAGCTGTAGAAGGATGCGCTTCTGGTAGTGCACACTTTTAATTTCTGAGTGTTCGCTAAGCTTTAGCATTAAAATTAAAGAAGAAGCCATTCTCTCAAGTAAGAGTAACTCTTACTCTTGAGGCAATATTCAATGCGAATGTTGATTGTCAATTTTACAAAATATTCAAAATAAGGAAATATACCAATAAATGTTTGTTCTTACTCATAATATTGCAGGAATCACCTTCCAAACAGAGTCTGATACCAAGATCACTTGTATTCAGAATGACCTTTTCCAAAAGTTTCTGACGCGTGACTCAAAGCCTGCTGTGCATCAAAGAATATGTGGTATTAGTCATGATAATCTAACCTTACCTCCTTTAACTGAAAAAGAAAAAGAACGTATTTCTCAATTTATACTTTTTTCCTATATTGATCGTAGTACCCTGACTTTACCTCCTTTAATTGGAAAAGAAAAAGTGGCTATTACTCGTTGTCTTAAGTACCCCCAAAATTATTTAGATATCCCTCTTCTTCGATCGCCATTAGTTAGAGAGAGGTTAGAATGTTGTCTGAGTCATCCAAAACAAGTAAGCGTTGTTCTACATATATTTTCAGTAGTTATTTATGATTATGTTAATTGCACAGTTGATATATTCTATCCTTCTGAACGTTATGAGATATTTAAAGGATCTTGGGTGGAAAATGGCATCCGGCGTATGTTTACAAGCTTCCTTCCTCACTTCTCAGCAGTAATGGTGCATAGCTCTTGTCTTATCAGAAATGCTAAAGCATGTATTTTTCTTTCTCCAGATGAAGGAGGAAAATCCACTGTACTAGAACTTTCGACTGATGCTATTAAACTATGTGATGATCGGAACATCATCAGAAAAGAAGAGAATACTTTCTTTGCTTATGCAACACCATGGGGAAACATTACGAATAATCACCATCAGGTTAGGATTGGAGGGTTTTTTCTGTTGGAGAAGGCGTCTGATTTTGAACTCATACCTATTAAACCACAAGATGTCGTGCGATTCCTTTGGAATGAACACCGGGACTTTTGGTATATACTACCAAAAACACTCAGGATACAGGCATTCGAGATCCTCTGTGATGCCTGTTTTCAGGTTCCAGTGTATAAGATGCAATTTCCTAAGGATTATATTGATTGGGATGCTATTGATAAGGCAATGAAAAAATGAATATGGATAAAAAAGATACACGTTTTTATAGAGGGAAAAGTATGAAAGCAAGTTTTCGTGTTGGCGACAGATTACACATAAAACCAGTATTAATAAATAAACTAAAGAGAGGTGATATTATCATCTTTCAAGGAACAGATCATAATGGAGAGGAAAAAGAACTGGTTCACAGAGTTGTTTCAATATGTGAACATGGTCTGTATACAAGAGGAGATAACAATCCTAAAAATGATGACATATTAGTAACACAAAAGAACTTTAAAGGAATAGTTACTCATTTTGAAAGAAATGGCAAGAAAAAGCCTGTGAAAAGCGGATTTCAAGGTATGATAAAAGCTAAAATTCATTATTTAACTCTTTCAATAAAGATGCTTATCCGTGTAATCTTTAGAATGCCATATAGAGCTTTAAAAAAAAGTGGGCTTGTTCCAAAGATATGGAAACCAGACATAAAAAAGATTTTTATAAAAACTTCTGACGGAGAAATTATTAAGTATATTCACGGCTCACATACAGTAGCTCAGATTTGGCCAAAAAAAAAGAAATTTTTATGCAAAAAACCCTATGATCTAATTATCAAACCAGAATACAAAAAAATAAAGAGTGGATGAGTAGATGGGTAGATGGGTGGATGAGTGAATGTGGAAGAAGCGTTCAGCTTTCAGCTTTTTTCACCAAATCCCAGACCCTACAACTTGTATCCTGTTTTGACATTTCAACTTTTCAACGTTTCAACTCCTAAACACAAAATCCTCTAACCTCTAACCTCGATTTGAGTTTGAGTTTATGTTTAAGTTTGGCTTAGGCTTAATCTTAAGCTTATTCGAGCTTTGAGATTCTGCTTCCACTTGAACATGAACTTGCACATGAACAGTTGATTGATTGAATGGACTAATAGTTGATTAGTTAAATAGTTGAATAGACTAATAGTTGAATGGTTGAATACCGAATATCGAACAAAGAATATCGAATGTCGAAATAAAAGATTCATTTTAAATTATTATGTGCTATTCAGTTTTTTATAATACTTCATCATTCCTTGTTCATTATTCGATATTCCACTTTTTACTTTTTACTTTTTACTTTTGCCTTTGGGTTTGATAAATCAAACCCCTACTTTTTCTCAATTTTACAAAAGAATAAAAAAAATGATATAATTAAACATTGGAAATAGGATGATAAAAAAGAGAGGAAAGGAATTATATCAACCTCCATATGCAAAAGATTTATCAGGCTTTAGTGCTAATGGACAGGTTAAACCAATGGGATATTGCACAGATGGTAGCACTCCAACTACAAATTACTGCTCTGGTGGGCTTATTCCTACACAGAATAGAGATAGCTGTAGCCCTACAGGTTCATTGCCCATACTTGGTGGTTGTACAGGCGGTTTTATTGTTGCTCAAGGTTGTAGCGCTGGATCTGTACCTACCTAAACAAGTTGATTACCACTGATTTTAAAATTGCTGATCTAATTTACAAAGTGAAATCAGATGTAAAAATTCAGGGGCTTGAAAATAATAGATTTCAGAAATTTAAAGTAAAGACAAAAAATTACGATATTTTTCATTGTTTTCAAAATATTCCTCAAATTCCAAATTCGTTTCCTCCTTTAAATAAAGAAGAAAAAAATCTTTTAGAAAATTGCGGGATTTTCCCTTATTTTAATAATATAGATAGTCCAATACTTCGTTTTCCAATAATTCGAGATCAATTAAATGATTGCAAAAACCGAATTAATGAAATTACTCTGGAGATCCAACCTTCATCTTTGTTAATTTATGATTTCTCCTGTAACAAAATCGATTGTTTTTATATCAATAAATTAAAATCTGTACTAAAAAACTCCAGAATGGGTTCTTTTGTTTTTGCTCAATTTCTTCCAAATTTTTCTGCAGCAATGATACATAGCTCAGCTGTAGTAATTGACAAAAAAGCTGCTATATTTCTTGCACCTGATGAAGGGGGTAAAACAACAGCAGCAGAACTTGCTTCTGGATTTCCCATACTTTGTGATGACCAGAATATTATTCGAAAAGAAGGAAACGAATTTATCGCACACAGCACACCATGGGGTTTACATATAGATAATTCTATTAAGGCTTCTGTAGGAGCATTTTTCTTATTAGAAAAGGGTGAAAATTTCAAATTAACTCCTCTAAAACCAAAAGATCTATTGTATTATTTATGGAATGAACATCCTGCTTATTATATGTATTTACCTAAATATTTAAAATCTAAACATTTTAACTTTCTTTTCAACTTATCCAATCAGGTTCCTATTTACAAATTACAATTTCCTAAGGATTATATTGATTGGAATGCTATAGGCAATTTACTACACCCCTAACCACGATTTGAGTTTGAGTCTAAGTTTAAGTTTGAGGTTTTGCTTCCACTTGAACATGAACTTGCACTTCCACTTGGTTGAATGGACTAATAGTTGATTAGTTAAATGGTTTATTGGTTGAATAGTATTTCCTTTATAAGTTTAAGTCTAAGTTTGAGTTTGAGATTCTGCTTCCACTTGAACATGAACTTGCACTTCCACTTGGTTGAATGGACTAATAGTTGATTGGTTAAATAGTTGATTAGACTAATAGTTGAATGGTTGAATACCGAATATCGAACAAAGAATATCGAATGTCGAAATAAAAGATTCATTTTAAATTATTATGTGCTATTCAGTTCTTTATAATACTTCATCATTCCTTGTTCATTATTCGTTATTCGATATTCCACTTTTTACTCATTTACCCATCTACTCATCCACACATCTACTCATCCACACATCTACTCATTCACACATCTACCCATCTACTCATCCACTATTCACATACACACACACTTCCACTTACACTGTCACTGACACTGTCACTTTTTACTTTTATCTTTAAAAGTGTATAATAAGATTATGAATTCATGGATCTCATATCTGAGAAATGCTTTTAAACGCAAACTTCCTGAAGATCCAATATCTAAAGAAAAAGAGCATTCAAACATAAAGAAGAACCTTAAAAACCTAAAACCCTATATTCTTAAATACTGGCGCAAAGGGTTGCTTGGAGCATTTCTTGTGCTTTTTACCTCTCTCCTTGGATTTCCCATACCCCTAATAACCAGGTTCTTAATTGACCATGTTATACTGGAGAAAAAATTGGCATTCCTTGTTGGGACTGTATTGCTTATGGTTGCAATTAAGATGGTTGCAAAACTAACAGGATCTTTTCAAAAATTTTATTTCGCACGCTTTGAACAGGTTGTTATTCTGAACATCCAGAAAGATCTAATTAATAGAACCTTAAGACTCCCTAAGACCTTTTTTGATTCTAAAGAAACAGGGTATCTTATGTCCAGGCTACTTTCTGATGTTCATGGATTGCGATGGTTCTTCTCCAGTACATTGGTTTATATAATTAGTTCTTTAATCCGATTCATCGGAGGTGTTGCTTTGCTATTTTATCTTAAATGGCAACTTGCAATCGTTGTTCTTTTCATTCTTCCGGCAATAGTGATTGTTGTTCGATTTTTTGCACGCAAAACCCGAATTTTGAGCCTTCATAGCATGGAACAAAGTGCAAAAGTAACAAGTTCTATGCAGGAATCTCTTTCCACAACTTCTCTGATTAAGGCATTTTCAACTGAAAAAAAGACATTAAACAACATAATGAAACAATTAAGATCTTCTATACAAATCGGACTTGAGCACTCTATAATTAGTTCTGCTGCCAACTTTTCAATTGGATTGTTACCTGAAATATCCAGGCTTATTGTGCTCCTTGCAGGTGCATACTGGGTTATTCTTGGAGAATGGACTCTTGGATCGCTCCTTGCATTTCAATCATATATTGGATATGTTTATGGGCCTGCTCAATTTCTTGCATCTGCAAATATTAATCTCCAAAATGCATTAGCATCACTTGAGAGGGTTTCTGCATTATTTGATATTATACCTGAAGATAACTTGGAAAAAGGAAAAAAAATTAAAAGGCTCAAAGGAGAAGTTGAGTTTAAAAATGTTTGTTTTTCATATAATAGAAAAGAAAAGGTCTTAGAAAATTTATCTTTTAAAGTAAAACCTGGAGAATGGATTGCAATTGTTGGACCAAGCGGAGTTGGCAAAACAACATTACTCAGCCTTATTCTGAGTTTTTACAAACCTTCAAAAGGAGAGATTCTCTTTGATGGCCTGCCTGTATCAGAGTACTGTTTAACAAACCTGCGTAAACGAATCGGATATGTTTCACAGAACCCCTCACTACTCTCAGGAACAATTATGGATAACCTGATGTATGGAAATAAAGATGCCAAAGAAAACCAGGTTATAAAAGCAGCAAAAATAGCTGGGATTCACAATTTTATTAAGAACCTTCCAAAGGGTTATTTAGAAACTCTTGGAGAACAGGGAGTTAACTTATCCGAGGGGCAAAGGCAGCGTATAGCACTTGGTAGGGCTTTAATTAAGGAACCAGATATAATGATCCTTGACGAACCAACCTCTGCTCTGGATAGCATTGTTGTGCGTTCAATTTTTGACGCACTTCCTGAGCTAATACAAAGCAAAACACTGTTTATTGTTACACACAAATTATCAACAGTTAAAAACGTTAATAAAATCCTTTTGCTTAATGAAAATAAATTAATTGCAACAGGTACTCATACTGAGTTAATGAAAAACAACCATTATTACAGAACCTTAATTCCTATGCAAAATGATATTGAAAAAAAATAAAAAAACCAAAATATATAAGAAAAAAGCAAGTACAATTATTGACATAAATATGAAAGTGATTCTATGGATTATCAAGATCAATAATATA
>JAUXFB010000160.1 GCA_030620255.1 Candidatus Aminicenantota bacterium
CTTCAGCATCAAATATTCCTAAATTTGAACCGCATCCTCCTATTGTTTCATATTCAGGTCCATCAATAATAACTTTATCGTTTTTGTATGGTCCTGTTTTTAGTTTGAAATTCTCAACAGCTTTACAACATGCCATGGCACAACCTATCCAGCATCCATCAGTAGCATAACCATGCGTGTAATATTTGTAAAACACATCGGAAGATATATTTGAAGCATGTTTATGGCTTCCGAATTTGTAATTCATTGTTGGGAATAAATCATATTCATTCATTAGCTCTGCTAAGTGGGATGTTCCGACCTTTCTCATTTTACACTGCTGATCATCAAGTTCGTTTAATTCCTTTCTTATTTTAAGTCCGGCTTGTTTTAATTTTGATAAGTCAAAAACATTATTTGAATTAGCATTTAAACTTGAAAATTTTACAACAAGGGCTTTTAGCTTTTTATTTCTAAAGACTGTACCAATACCCCCCCTTCCTGCTTGTTTTACACGTACTGCTTTTTTCTTTACATCATAAAATGAAAAATTCAGACATCCTATATATGAGTGGTCTGAGCCTTTACCAGCACTTACAGATGAAACATGAATTTTATCCTTTTCATTTTCTGCAAACATGTCAATCATCTGTTCTGCTAAAATATGGCTGTTAATCGCTTCTTCCGGAGCTTCAAAAATCTGAATGATTCCTTTATCACCATCTATATGAATGATCACTTCATTTTTTGCTTTTCCCTGGATTTCAATAGCGTCAAAACCTGAAAACTTAAAATATGGTCCAAAAAATCCACCAACATTACTGTCAATGGGTACATTAGTTAGGGGAGATATTGAAGTTACAATTGATTTCCCACTTCCTGCATAAGAAGTGTTTCCTCCAATTGGTCCAACTGCAATGTTTATTTCATTTTCAGGAGAATCCCATTTTGTGTTTCCATTAACTGCATTCCACAATAATTTAAGAGCAAATCCTTTTCCTCCGATGAATTTTTTTTTCATTTCATCTGAAACGGCTTTTTCTTTTATCTCATTGTTTGAAAGGTTAATATATAAAGTTCTGTTATTATAACCTTTTTCAACAGGTTTTAGTTCGTACTTGAATTCTTTTAATAATTTGTGTTTTGATTTTAATTGATTAATATCATACTTTTTAGCCATTTTTCATTCTCCTTTTTTGTTTATATTTCCTTTATTTCTTTTCAATTTTTATCTCAATTTTTTCTATATTTTCAGGCAATTTTTTTAGAGGTTTAACTGTACCTTCAATTATATTTATAAACACTTTTTTTAAAAATAAATTCAAGGGTATTTTTTTGTCATTGATTTTCAAAATAATATTTTTATCCATTATACTCCTCCATAAACTTTGTGATTTTACTTATATCATCTCTTTTATAACATGGGATTTTATTTGTTAATTTTCTATCTGATACAATTGCTGACAATCTATCAATTGGAAATTTAAGGTTATTGCTTGTTTTTGAATCAAATACTTCGATTAAAGGGATGTTTTCTATATATAAACCCTCTAAAATTAAAAAATCGAAGTTTTTAAAGTCAGATTTTAAAATATCTATTGCTTCATTTTCGTTTTTTATCTTTTTCATGCTTAAAATTTCCTGTTTTGCAATAAGGTAAACTTTATCAGCTCCTGATTCAAGAAATTTGAAAGTATCTTTTGATTCAGGTTCTAAACTATATTTATTTGGGATATTTTTCACTGCCAAAACCTTTTTATCTTTTTTTTTTAATTCTTTGATTAATTGTATTATTAATGTTGTTTTTCCGCTTTTAGACCAGCCTGCAAAAGAAAATATTTTCATTTAAATATACTAATATATTAATCATATTTAGTCAATTTGGTGGGTTGATTTTTTTTGCATCAATCCTCTGATAGTTTTCTCTCTTTACCTCTTTTTTTTCACCCTTTTGATATTATTAGAAGTGAAATAAAAAAAATCTTTAATTGAAAATTAATTCCTTGACAAAATAGTAATAAAATTCTATACTAAAAATGAAAAAAAAATGAGCTTAAGTGGATCACTTAAATCTGTGAATTTAGCTGATATTATGCAGCTGGTTTCTAACTCAAAACAGACAGGTAGATTTATTATCACAAAAAACACCGGTGAAAAAGGTTTTATATTTATTGATAAAGGTGAGATCAATCATGCTGAGATTGAAAATTTCAACGGAGAAGATGCTGTGTTTACATTAACTTCATGGGAAGAGGGTGAATTTGTTTTTGAAGAAGGACGTTTCAATGCAAAAACATCAATAGCAAGATCAGTAACTTCATTACTTATGGAATCGGCTAAAAGAATTGATGAATGGAAATTGTTAAGAAAAAAAATTGGCTCAATTGATTCAATACCATCTTTCATAGAAGTTGATAGAAATGAAAGGAGAAAAATTTCATTATCAACTTTAGAATGGATGGTAATTTCAAAAATTGATGGTAGAAAGAGTATAAATGAAATTTCTAAAGAAGCAGGAATTAATATATTCGATGTATCAAGAATGATTTTTGGAATGATGGCATCCAAACTCTTAAAACTTAAAAGATAAGAAACAATAAAAGTGTTGTTTCATATATCTCAAACCTGGAATATAAATTATGAAAAATAAAGTTTTGATTTTGGATTTTGGATCTCAATATACCAAACTTATTTCAAGAAGAGTGAGGGAATTAAAGATATACTCTGAAATCATGCCATTTAATGTAAGCATAGAAAAGATAAAAAACTTTCAGCCGGGTGCAATTATCCTTTCTGGTGGACCCTCAAGTGTTTATGGAAAAAATTCCCCTAAAATAGAGTCTGGTGTTCTGAAATTAGGTATACCAATTTTAGGTATCTGTTATGGTCTTCAATTGATAGCATATTTTTTTAATATGAAGGTTGAACCCACAAAAAAAAGAGAATATGGTTTAGCAAACTTAGAAATCATAAGAACAAGTAAACTTCTTAAAAATATAAAGAACAATTCAAAGATCTGGATGAGTCACGGAGACAAAATATCTCAATATCCCAAAGATTTCATTGTAACAGGTAAAACAAAAAATACAGAAATCTCTGTTATTGAATCAAATAAAAGAAATGTCTTTGGAGTTCAATTTCATCCTGAAGTTGCTCATACTCAAGAAGGGGAAAAAATCATTTATAATTTTTTATTTGAAATTTCAAATCTAAAACCTGATTGGAATATGGAGGATTTTATTAAATCATCTATATTAAAAATCAGAAAAAGCATTGGAACTCAAAAAATTATACTCGGATTGAGTGGAGGAGTGGATTCTACAGTTCTTGCCTTATTACTAAAAAAATCAATTGGTAATCAATTAATACCCGTTTTTATTGATACAGGACTTCTTAGAAAAAATGAGCATAAAGATTTAATGAATAAATTTAGAAATCAGCTCAATCTTAATGTCTATGGGATAGATGCTTCTAAGATCTTTCTGAAAAATTTAAAAAAAATCAGGTCTCCTGAAAAGAAAAGAAAAATAATAGGCAAAACATTTATCGATATATTTAAAACAGTAGAAAGAAAAACTGGGAAAATCAATTTTTTTGCTCAAGGCACACTATATACAGATGTTATTGAATCAAGTTCTGTTAGCGGACCTTCTGCGAAAATAAAAAGCCATCATAATGTTGGCGGTCTTCCTGAAAATATAGAATGGAAACTCATTGAACCATTTAAGGAATTATTCAAAGATGAAGTAAGAGAGGTTGGAAGAGAGCTTGGGCTGAGTGAAATATTTATTAATCGTCACCCTTTCCCGGGGCCCGGTTTAGCAGTGAGAATAATTGGAGAAGTAACAGAAGATAAAGTGAAAAAATTACAATCTGCTGATGAAATATTAATAGAAGAATTAAATAATTTTAAAATTTATAATAAGGTATGGCAGGCATTTGTTGTTCTTTTACCAGTTAAAAGCGTTGGAGTTATGGGGGATGCCAGAACATATGAAAATGTAGCTGTAATTAGAATGGTTGAAAGCATCGATGGAATGACTGCTGATTGGTATCCTGCTCCATATGATTTTTTAAAAAAAGTTGCTAACAGAATTGTAAACGAAGTTAAAGGTATAAATAGAGTGGCATATGATTTAACCTCAAAACCACCAGGAACAATTGAATGGGAATAAAATTAAGAGAAAACAGATGAAAAGTTTTATTCATCTACATGTTCATTCAGAGTACAGTCTTCTTGATTCATCTTTAAAAATCGATTCATTGATTCAAAGAGCCAAAAAACTAAATATGCCAGCTGTAGCACTCACTGATCATGGGAATATCCTTGGTTCTGTCAACTTTTACAAAAAAGCCAAACAAAATGATATAAAGCCAATTATAGGCTCAGAGTTATATATAGCCCCTGAATCAAGATTTGTTAAACCTAATAAAAACAAACATGAAATGAATTATTTTCATCTAATCGTTCTAGTTAAAAACGAGCAAGGCTACAGAAATCTTTCTGAAATAATAACATTCTCATATAAAGAAGGTTTTTACAGAAAACCTAGAATTGATAAAGACATTTTAAAAAAATATAAAGAAGGCTTGGTTGTTCTTTCATCCTGTATACAAGGAGAAGTTCCATATTATCTATTGTGTAATAGAGAAGACAAAGCATATGAAGCTGCAAAATGGTATAGAGAATTATTTAAAGATGATTATTATATAGAGATACAGAATCATTTTTTAGAAAAACAAATTGAAGTTTTACCAAAATTAATTAAGCTTTCAAAAGATTTATCAATTCCTATTGTGGCTACAAATGATGTTCACTATCTGAATAAAGA
>JAUXFB010000246.1 GCA_030620255.1 Candidatus Aminicenantota bacterium
ATCTGTTGCAGGAACCCCTTTCTGAAACCAGGGAGCTATAGAAAATATAATTGCAGCAATTAACAAAATATAAATTAAGTTTTTTCTTGTCACCATTTTTAACCTGTGAATTTGTATTTAACTAAGTACCAGAAAGCTTTTAATCCGTCTTTAACAGGTCTTAATTTTTTACCCTCATCAATTGTTCTTCCTGTGTAGCTTACGGGGATCTCAATTATTTTATGACCTTTTTTGATTAATTTTGCAGTTAATTCAGGCTCCAATTCAAAACCATTCGCAGTTATTTTAATTTCATCGATCGCTTTTTTCGTAAATACTTTGTAGCATGTTTCCATATCTGTTATTTTTTGGGAATATAAAAGACGGGTAACAAAACTTAAAAATAAATTACCCAGGTAAAATATTTTATGCGCAGGCTTGAATCCTTTTTTGATAAACCTTGAGCCGTACACAACTTCTGTTTTTTTATCCAGAATAGGTTTGATTAATTTCTTATAATCTCCGGGGTCGTATTCAAGATCAGCATCTTGTATTATTACAATATCTCCAGTTATATTTTTAAACCCAGTCCTAATTGCAGCACCCTTTCCTTGGTTTTTCTTATGATAAAGTATTTTATAACCTTTTAATTTTTTTAGAATCTCTCTTGTTCCATCTGTTGAGAAATCATCAATCAATATTATTTCTTTTTTTATTTTTCCTAAGTTAACTTTTTCAACTTTTTTTAATATCTTATTTAACGTTCCTTTTTCGTTGTATACAGGCATAACTATGGATAATTTCACCATGCCACCTTCCATACATAAATCATCCCTCCAGTGACCTGCCTTTCTTTTGTAAATAGATTAAAGTGTTCTGTTCCGTAACCATCCATAAAGAAAAGCCTTGTAAACATACTTTTTGCTAACGGAGGAGACGAAACAATTATTTGATAATTCCCATTTTTCTCTATCAATACCACAGAATAAGGGAATTGATTATTTTCAAATCTTACCTCTTCTAATTGATTGTTGCTTTGATAAACAATAGAATAAGGTACAACAATACCTTGTTCTGTTGATATTTTTGTTTCATATGTTTCTAAATTAATCTGAACTCCTCCACAAAGAAGAGTATTATTATCAGAAGCTCTACACGATGTTAGACCACCTGCATATCCTGGCCATGGTGAAATCCATTGGTTTGCATCTTTTTCGCTTGTTAGAGCTTTAACTTCAAAATACATTGATTCTGCATCAAGAATTCCAAGTTCTTTAAGATAAGAAACCCCTTCGTCATGCTTCATATCTTTAACCTCTCTCCATATTTTTGCTCTTGTAAAATCCCATGAGCCAAAGTGAGCCCATACTCCTGCTTTTGCAACCATATCTTCACTTGTTATGAAATAATTTTCAGGAGGATTACAATGGGTTAATTCTAAGATTGAATCGATTTTATCCGAAGAAACATACTTTGATAAAACTCCTCTTGCAGAATACTTATCTAATGGGATTATTTCATACAATATATCTACAGATTTAATCATGTCATCTATTTCTTTATTTAATTCTTTAAAAGCATTATTGGAACCGCAGTCAAGCATCCTCAAGATTCCGATAGCTTCATCTTCATTATCAGTTAACAATGCCTTACCTATCCAATGAGCCATAGGGGTATTTTGTGAACCGCCATCAAATGTAACTGCTCTATCTCCTATTGCTTTAAACCAGTGACCAAAATCCCACCACGAATTAATTATGGCATCTTCTGAAGAATTCATTTTTATCGCTGTTAATGAATTGTACCAAGCATCATTCATACTCGGAATTTCATTTCTGGCAGTTGCTCTCGAACTATTAAATGGAGCAATTAATAATAATGCGAATAGAGCTATGATGACTATTTTTGAGATCTTTTTATCTATGTTTAAGTTGTTGGATATCCAATTGCTTATGAAATTATAACCAATACCTATTGCTGCACCAATTCCTAAGGCATATGCTGGCGTAAGAATCAATGTAAATCTTATTCCTTTTGTACTTGCGTAAACAGCAACTATAAACCAAACAGCAATAAGAGAGGAGTATAAAACATTAATACTTCTTTTTTTGATAAATAATAAAGCAATACCAAAAATAGCTAATGCAAACATTAATCCGCCACCCATTGTGTTTACTATGGTACTTATGGAAGCTTGGTTAAGTTCTGCAACTGTAGTATAAACATTAGGCCATAAGCTCGCTTTTGCAGCTTCTTTGATTACTAAAAAAGTAAATACTTCTGTTATAAAATTCATAAATACATTAAATCCTTTCATTAAGGTTACAAATAAACCAGAAGATACGAAAAATAATAATAAAGAATATATTGCATTTTTCAATTGAATATCTTTCAAAAGATTTTCTTTCTTCCTAATCAAATTGAATATTAAAACCAAAATGTAAATGCCAGTTCCAGCTAAAAGAACATTAAACATGTACCACCATCCACCCCAGCCAAAGGAATAAATTCCCATTGTCAGACCAGTTAATGCAGAATAAAGATATCTTTTATTGTCTTTTGCTTCAAATGCTTTTATTATTAACCAAACAGCCAATAAAGGAAAGAATAGATTGTAAGCGTCTGTATCAGAAAAACCAGCTGCCGTCCTTGTTAATGCTGCAGGATGTACTGCGATTAAGAATGATGAAAAGACCGCTCCAACATTCCCCCCAACTTTTCTTCCTACCAAAAAAGCAGGAATTATTGCCAAAGCAGAGATTAAAAGAGGAAGGTAAAATGCTGCAGCCATTACAGAGAAATTACTATTAATGAAATTAACTATTTTGTAAAGATAAGTTTCCATTAAAATGAGCAGATTTTTACTTGCAGGTTTTCCCAAAGGTGCTGTGAAATGGGTATCCCAAGGAACACCATCTTTTAAAATATGCCCATTATGACCATGATCTACTCTGTTCTTTGCATACATGTAGAACATGTAAGGATCAATAGCTAACAAATAGGTCTGCCCTTGATCATCCTGAAACCGAGATTTAAATCCTTTGGACGTTTCTTTTATCTGCAATTCGATCTGATCTTTGTTCTGTTTTAGAATTTGCTTGAACTGTTGCTCAACAAGATCCTTTTTATTTTTATCAGGAAGATTAGGGTATTGCTGGTTAATTTCCTGGACTATTTGTGATTTGTAATGGTCCTCGACTGTTTTTTCTGCCCAATCATCTGTAACGGGCAAGTAAGCAGGATATGCTCTAAGGAATATAGCAAAGAATAATGGGATTAATATCAAGAAAAATGTTTTATTTTTTATTATGAAATCTTTTGCTCCTTTTATATTAATAGATAATTCTTCAGGAGCCTTTTTTTCTATCTTTTCAATCTTTTTCCCTTCTTTTTTGAAGAATTTCTTTATTTTTCCAAAATCCAAGGAAAGGTCTTCCCCTTTG
>JAUXFB010000118.1 GCA_030620255.1 Candidatus Aminicenantota bacterium
ACCACAGCTGAAAGAAGAACTGAAAAAATTGGGTAGAGAGGATATAATTATAACTTGTGGAGGTGTAATACCTGTCCAAGATTATGATTTTCTCTATAAACATGGGGCATCAGCAATTTTCGGGCCAGGGACAAAGATTCCCTATACTGCAAAAAAGGTTATGGAAGAAATAAATAAAAGGTTTGCTTAATTGTAAATACTTAGAACCAATAAAATGAGCTAAAATAAAATGGGTAAAAACAGATTCTTTGTTCTCTCTATTGATTTAGAATCAGAGGTCAGTGGTGTTTTGGACAATAATTATCTAATTATAGAACATACAGAAACAATTGAATCATTATTATCTTTATTAAAAGAAGAAAATGTTAAATTATCTATATTCGTTGTTGGCGAACTGCTTAAAAAATTTCCTAAAATAGTAGATTTTTTTGAGAGATTTGAGGTTGAATTTCATTGTCATAGTTATTCACATTCAGCAAAAAGACCGGATTCTGAAGAAGAAATCAGTAAATGTAAATTTGAATTTGAAAAAAGATTTGGGAAATCACCGATTGGTTATAGAGCACCACAAGGGAAGATTTCAAAAGAAGGTATTAAATGCTTGGAAAAACTAGGCTTTAAGTTTGACTCGAGCATTTTCCCTTCATACTATCCAAATCCCTTTAAATATTTATTCAAGAATAGGAATATATTTAAGTATAAAAACGCTGATATTATTGAGATACCTTTTACATCTGTCTCGCCTTTCAGACTTACCTTCTCTCTGTCATTTGTGAAGTTATTGGGAAAATGCTTCTACAAAGCAGCATTCAAGATTTTTAGAATCCCTGATGTAATAGTTTTTGGATTTCATTTACATGATTTGGTTATGCCAGATAATATTTATTCAAAATTACCTTTGTTCTGGAAGGTTATGTATTACAGAAATAGACATAATGGACTTGAGTTAATGAAAGAATTCATAAATTATTTCAAGGAGCGTAATTATGAGTTTGTTTTTATTTCTGATTTGTATAAATTTCATAAAGAAAGGATTAAAAATAATGGTTAAAAAAAATCTATTACTGGTGTACATAATAGTAATACTACAGTTTTTATACAGAACTAATATGTTGATTGATTTTTATTATATTTAAACATGAAAGTAGCAATATTTGATGCTGAGACAATAAAAGCTCTGCCAATTATTAGGAGTCTTGGCAGAAAAGGTTTAGATCTTATCTCTTTTAGCTTTGAAGTTCTGTCTCTGGGAGCAAGCAGTAAATTTGTTTCAAAAAACTATTATTTGCATGATTTAAATGTTAAGCAGATAAAAAAAATATTTTATAAAGAAAAACCGGATATTGTTTTTCCTCTTGAAGAAAGAACCATCCGGTTCTTTCTTGATAATACAAGTATAACAGATGGTTTTAATTTTATACTGCCTGAGAAAAATAGCTTTTCCATATTTAATGATAAATCTAAAACAATTGATTTTGTTACTAAATTGGGAGTCAGTGTGCCAAAGACTTTTGTACCAGATAGTCTTGAATCAGGAATTGAATATCTTAACTCGAGAAAATATTTTCCTGTTATACTAAAACCTAAACATTCGAGTGGATCGCGAGGTTTGAAACTGGCAAACTCAGCACACGATGCTATTAAGAAATTAAGAGTAAGTATGAAAAAATATGGCTATCCTTTAATCCAGGAATTCATACCTGCAGGTGGAAAGGCCATAGGTGCGGAGTTTCTATTTTACAAAGGTGAAGAAGTTCTTTCGTTTTCTCATGAGCGAATAAGAGAATTCCCTGTAAACGGTGGACCTAGTACATTTTGTAAAATCTCTCATAATATCAATGCAATAGAAATTGGCAGGAAAATTTTAAAAGCAGCTAATTATACTGGTTTTGCAATGGTTGAATTCAAAGAGCATCCCTTATCAAAGAAATTGTACCTTATGGAGGTTAACCCAAGGCCTTGGGGTTCTATTTCTTTGCCTATTTATGCAGGAGTTAATTTCCCGGTAGAGGCTGTTATGTTGTTTCATAATCCAAAAAATTATTTTAAAAAAGAGATTTCATTTGATAAAAATTTATTTATGAGATGGTTCTTTCCAGCAGACCTATTAAGTATTGTTTTTAATAGAAAATATAGCTTTTACAAAAAAATGGTTGAGATTTTTAGAGTATATCCAAATACTGTATATCAAGTAGTTGATAAAACTGATATTAAACCCCTTTTTGTTATGATAATAAAGATGGTGTCCAATTTATTTAATTTTGAATTTATTAAAAAAAATCTTTTAAGAAAATAGAAATTAAATAGAGTAATCCAGGTGATTTAATCCAAATGTTATGGACTCTTACATTTATTTGCAAAATAGATGATAGTAATATATAATTTTATGAGGTAATAAATCCCTTTTTTAGGATTTATTTTTTTGCTGGAAAGGATATTGTTATGAAAAAAATTAAAATTTCATGTATTGGAAATTTTCCCCCACGTCAATGTGGAATTGCTACATTTACAAGAGATCTTATAGAATCAATTATTAAAAATAAGAGAGAGAAAAAGATTAAAGCTGAGGCTTACATTATTGCTATGAACGACCCAAACCAAACATACAATTATCCAGAAGAGGTTAAATTTGAGATAAGACAGGAGCATCAGAGGGATTATCTAAAAGCAGCTAAGTTTATTAATTACAGTGATGCTAATATTTGTGTTTTACAGCATGAATTTGGTATATTCGGTGGTGATAGTGGTATTTATATCCTTCCTTTGATCCACAGATTAAAAATACCATTGATTGTTACTTTTCATACTGTATTGGAAAATCCTTCTTACAATGAAAAAGTAATTATCCAGGAAATCAGTAATAAAGCGGAAAAAGTAATAGTTATGAGCAATCTGGCTGTTGACTTTTTAACTAAAATTTATAATGTACCTCAAGAAAAAATTGAACTCATAGAGCATGGTGTTCCTGATTTTAATTTTGTTTTGAGAAAGAAATATAAAAAAAGGTTAAACCTTGAAAATAAAAGAAGTCTCTTAACATTTGGTTTATTGAGCAGAGACAAGGGCATTGAAACTGTGATTAATGCTTTGCCAAAGGTTATTAAGAATCATCCTGATATTATCTATATTATATTGGGGAAAACACATCCGGGCGTAGTAAGAGTTTCAGGTGAGGAATATAGAAATTATCTGAAACATCTCGTTGAAAAAAATAAGCTTAGAAAAAATGTCTATTTTTACGACTCTTATGTAAGTAATGAGAAAATATTTGAATACTTATCTGCTATTGATATTTATATAATCCCTTATCTTAATAAGGCTCAAATCACAAGCGGTACTCTATCTTATGCTATTGGGGCGGGGGCGGCTGTAGTTTCAACACCGTATTGGCATGCAAAGGAACTTTTAGCGGATAAAAGAGGGAGATTGTTTGATTTTGGCGATTCAGATGCTCTTGCTGATATTCTTATCAAATTATTAGATAAGCCTTCAGAGCTATCTGAAATGAGGAAGAAGGCTTATAAATATGGCAGACAGACAATTTGGCCAAAAGTTGGCTCTAAGTATTTCAAGCTCCTTTCTAAAATATTGAACTCACGGATTGATTTGAAACTAAAGGAAGAATCAATAATTAATCCTTTGGTTTTACCAAAATTTAGTTTATTACATATAAGAAGGTTAACTGATGATACGGGAATTATCCAACATGCCAAGTATAACATTCCTAATTTAAAGAGTGGTTATACCCTTGATGACAATGCCAGGGCTCTCTTATTGTGTTTAATGGCTTACGAGCAAAAAAAAGATCCAATAGCATTAGATTTATTACCTGTGTATTTAAGTTATATCTATTATATGCAAAATGATGATGGAACATTTAGAAATTTGTTAAGCTTTAGCAGGGATTTTTTAGATAAAAAAGGTTCAGAAGATTCATTCGGAAGAACAATATGGGCTTTAGGTTTTCTTATTCGGTTCACTAAAAATGATACATATTTTCAAATATCAAAAGAGATGTTTGCTAAAGCATTCAAGAATTTCAAAAAACTGAAATCCATAAGGGGTATGGCGAATACGGTAATTGGTATCTGTCATTATTTACATCGCTTTTTAAGTGATGAGGAGATGAATAAAGTACTTAGAGATATTACATACAATATTATTGATAAGTATGAAAGTGAAAGAAGAAAAGATTGGAACTGGTTTGAATCAATAATGACATATGATAATGGGATTATTCCGACAGCTCTTTTTTCTGCGTATAAATTAATCAATGATGATAAAATATTAAGTGTTGCTAATGAATCAATGGAATTTTTGGAAAAAATTATTTCTAAGGAGGGATATATATCATTGATAGGAAATAATGGTTGGTATAAAAGGGGAAAGACCCGTTCCAGATATGCTCAGCAGCCAGTTGATGCTGCTGCTATAGTTTTGATGTTTTATCAGGCTTTTATGGCTACTAAGGACAATAAATATATTGATAAACTTTTCACCTCATTTATGTGGTTTCTGGGAGAGAATGATTTAAGAACTCCTTTGTATGATTTTGAAACGCATGGTTGCAATGATGGATTAGAGAGTCGCGGTGTGAATAGGAATCAAGGAGCTGAGAGTACAATATCGTACCTGATTTCTCATTTAACAGTTCTTCAGGCTTTTGAGAGCTTCATTTAAAAAGCTATTTTGATTTTTAAAAAGGAAATGTAATGGCTATTATAAAGAGATATGAGAATAACCCAATATTAACTAAAGATGATGTCCCATATCCAGTAGCAACTGTTCATAATGCTGCTGTAGTAAAATATAATAATAAATATATAATGATCTTTCGCTCGCACTTGGAAAATGGGCGTAGTATTCTTGGCATAGCATATAGTGATAATGGATTTAAATTCAAAGTGGCTAAAAAACCTTTTATGGTTCCTGCAAAACATGGGGTTTTTAAAGAGTATGAAGAATATGGAATTGAGGATCCACGTATTACTTTTATAAATGATGAATATTTGATTACTTATAGTGCTTATTCAAGGTATGGAGTTCGTGTAGCTCTTGCAACAACTAAGGATTTTAAAAAAGTTGAAAGGTTTTCTCTAATAACTGAAGCTGATTATAGAAATGTTGTTATTTTCCCCGAAAAAGTTGAAGGCTTATATGTTAGACTGGACAGGCCACACTCTGAAATAATTCCTTGGTCAATATGGATATCTTATTCTCCGGATTTAAAATTTTGGGGGGAGTCTAAATTGATAATGAAACCTGCTCAATATCACTGGGAT
This sequence comes from Candidatus Aminicenantota bacterium, assembly GCA_030620255.1. Lineage (GTDB taxonomy): Bacteria > Acidobacteriota > Aminicenantia > UBA2199 > UBA2199 > JAUWNT01. The sequence goes on from JAUXFB010000118.1 coordinate 5,283, forward strand.
GAGGTAAAGATTGGTCCGGGTGCTACACCAATAAAAACAAAATATGGATGGTTAAGCATTTATCATGGAGTGTTTCAAACAATGGGTGGTAATATTTATAGGTTAGGTGTTGCATTGCATGATCTGAAAGATCCTTCCAGAATTATTGGTGTAGGTGATAACTGGATATTGCAGCCTGAAGAATTATATGAAGTTACTGGTTATGTTCATAATGTGGTTTTTTCATGTGG
>JAUXFB010000034.1 GCA_030620255.1 Candidatus Aminicenantota bacterium
CCGTAGTGAATTTTTCCTTTGTTTCCTTTACGCACATCCGGCCATCCCCTTCCCAGATGGTCATAATGTGCACAGAGTACAATTGATTGATCGACCCAGTCCTGATTATTACCTTGAATAATGCCAATTACATTTTGAAGCTGAATCTTTTTATTCTGGGGGCCGCTCACTTCCTCCCATGTTTGAAAGAAGGTGTTATTATCACCCCCGGGTTTCAAACCTACTTTTTTAAAGGCATCTGCAATGTACTGCCCTGCTTTCTTTAATCCAATAGATCCCAACCCCCTTCCCTCCAAACTATCGGAAGCCAGGTATTTGATATGTTCCATCATCCTCTTTGAAGAGAATATAGGTGCTAACCTGGCTAGGGGTTCCTGACGTGGGAGTTTTATATTTAATGCACCTTTGGAAATATCTGGCTTCAGACTGGCAGACATTGGGGAATTTATGGTTGGCCATTGCCCCTTAAAAAGATTTGTGGGTTCATCCCCTTCAAATGCAAGATAACTGTATTTGCCATAATGAGGTAGTTTTCTACCCAGACCTGGTAAAGCTTTCACCCGATCTGTACTCACTAATGCCACATTATTGGATGGATTCTTACTGTTTTTTACAGCTAAAATAATGCTGTTTGCATTAAACAGGAATTTTTTCTTGTTTATCTTTATAAAACTCTTATTTAACTCCACTTTATAATTAGAGATACCTCTTTTAATGGTTCCTATATGAAGGTTTTCAATTCCAAATAGCCATACAGCTCTATTATCTGGAAGTGACAATACTTCATTATCCATTTTAATCTCAATTTTATCTTTGCCATTTTTTGCCCATGTCTCAGCTAATTTCCTGTATCCCCTTAAAAATTCCTCCGGAGCCTTTGATGGTATTATCATCAATGTTGATCTGGATCCGAAGATGTTGGACAATGTTGCTGGTATCTCATTATCGTGGAGCTTGCGAAATACATCAAAATAAGGATCCACATCTATAAACAGAGGTTTCTGGTCAAAATGATATGTGAAATTCGCTTTTCTATCATTACATTCCAGATGCTTAATTAGTGCCTCTTTTCCCCCTTCCAGAAAGATAGCTACTGGCACATTCAATTTATATAGTTTGTTATCCTGGATCTGATCTATAGAAAATTGTAATAGATATTTCTTGCCTTTTCTCTCTACTGATACATTCGAAAGCTGAATTTCAGGTGCACCTGTAGAGGAAACCCACTGTTTGAAAAAATCTTTAAGATCTTTACCTGTGATCTCTTCAAAAGATTTTCTTATGTCAGTATAAGTTGCTCTTTTAAATTTATTCTCTTTATAAAAATGCTGGATAGATTTTTTAAATAATTTATCCCCCACTAACTTCCTGAACATGTGGAAAAGCATCATAGATTTGCCATAGCCGATAGACGATGAGAGTGCATTATATCGTGCTTTGAACTTTGTTAAAGGAAATTCCTCTTTTTTACCTGCTGCATAATGGGTATAACTCTGCAAAGTAGTTTTGCGATATGTAACACCCTGTCCCCTCTGTTGTTTTATCAGGTGATCTGCCATATATACTGTTATACCCTCGCACCAATTACCTGTATCATAATCCACAAAAACACTGTTACCCCACCAGTTGTGTAATAACTCGTGTGGGTATGAAGAGTGAAGAATGAATGGAAACCGTATAACCTTTGAACCCAGCAATGTAAAAGAGGGCATTCCATAACCTGTCTCCCAGAAATTCTCAACCAAAGCGAACTTAGAGTATGGGTAGGGACCGATTAATTTTTCGAACATTTCAAGGTACTGCCCTGTTGTTTCCAGATACTTGCTGGCAAGACCATCATCTTTGGAACGTAGAAAGGCCATCACATTCACGTTTCCTACTTTTAGAATATATTTTTCGAATTTCGAAGCTACCAGGTACACCTCATCCATAGGCTCCGTAGAATTCCATACAGTTATCTGTCTTTCACCTTTTTTCTCATGATAGACTCGTGTTCCCTGAGAAATAACGTCCCATTTTTCAGGCACCTTTACATTAAGTTCGAAGGTTACAAGGTCATCATTAAACCATGGAATCCAGAAGGAAGACCCTGCTAGAAAGACTCCTTTATCACAAATAATCCCTGGTGTTTCACTAAATCCCCTGGCATATTCACTACCAATTTGTCTGATTGGATGGTGAATTATTCCTTCGTATACAATATTAAAAGTTTCATGTTTTTTTAATTTATCAGAAAATCGGATGGAATAATGATTTAAAGGGATTTTCTTTTTGATTTCAAATTTCGCTGTATTGATGCCGAAAAATTCTGATTTTAGTTCACCTTTCTCTCTATTTATCTTAATATATTTTGATTTTGATATAATTTTAAGGTTGCCGTGTAGTAAGAAATGGATTTTTTCTGCATTAAAAGTCTTACTAAGTTTAATGGTATCATTTACCTGGATAAATTTATTTTCTGGCTCAATGGTTACTTTTAAATCGTGATGAATATATTCCTCTTTAGCATAACCAATAGAGATAAAAGATAAAACTAAAATTATAGATAATATCCTATATATCATTGATAACCTCCTTAAGGGGTCGTGTCTTAACATTATACATTTAATTACATATTTTTTACTTCAGTATTAAATCTCTCAAGCAACATCTTTATATATTCATCTTTTCCAGCTTTCAATAAAAATCTACGAACCATCTGCGAAACTGCAACATAATCCATTGAAAATATTTCTCCAATCTCATTTAAACTCAACTCAGTATACATCTTCAATCCATATAAATATAATTTGCGGTAGATATTCCCTTTTCGCTTTGAAATTAACTCATTTTCTTTCACATTAAACGTCTCTATAATTAACTTTTTTATATCTTCTGATTCTAATCTACTTAAATGTTTTAATACAGGTATCTCCCGAACAGTCAAATCCTTAACCTTGTATCCAACCTGATTTAAAACACCTTTACGGAATTTCTCACTTCCCAATATGGAGTACTTACCATAGATATCCTCTTTACTATATTTTTTATCCAGTCGACTATAAACAAAATCTCTATAAGCAGCACTATGTCTGTTTGAAAATAACCCTTTAATCTCATCAGTACATATATACGAAAACTTTTTACTTTCTTCAACATAATCTCTAAAACTACTCCATCTGTAATCTTCCGGTTTATTAACAAGCCCAGCACGTACAGGATTAAGATGGATATAACAGCTTAATAATAAAAGATATTCTTCCTTCTCTACTAAAATTGACTTATATCGCCCCTGAAATAAAGAACCACGTAAATCATATTTCGACTTAAACCAATTTGAGTAACTTGTATTTAAATAATGCATTGATTTAGATAGATTCCCTAATGGGGTTGAAAGGAGAAAATGATAGTGAGTGTCCATAAGAACATAGCAATATAATTGTAATTTATATTTTTTAATGGTTTCAACCATTTTTTCTATAAATTTAATCTTATCACTCTCTTTTGTAAAAATGTCTTCTTCACGGTTACCACGAGATATAATATGATAAATCGCACCCTCATACTCTATTCTTAACTGCCTAGCCATAAAGTTATTTTATAATATCTCAAATCAATTGTCAAATGTTAAGACACGACCCCTTATTTGAGATTAAAATTTGATTTTTGGTGTAAAAAATTATAGAATAGTTTTTTTATATTTATAATAAAGGTGTAAAATGAAAGATAAAATCAAAAGCTTACAAAAATTAAGAGAAGAAAGGGATATTGGTGGTGGAATTGATAGAATAAACAAAAGACATACACAGGGTAAAATGGCTGCAAGAGAGAGAATCGAATACTTTTTCGATCCTGATACTTTTGTTGAACTTCAAGGTTATATAAAACATAGATCAAGTAATTTTGGCCTTGAAAAGAAAAAATTTTTTGGAGATGGAGTTGTAACTGGATTTGGTAAAGTAAATGATAAGCTTGTATATATTTACTCCCAGGATTTTACAGTACTTGGAGGCTCTCTTGGGGAAATGCATGCAAAAAAGATATTGAATGTAATGGACCTTGCTTTAAAAGTAGGAGCACCAATGGTGGGAATAAATGATTCAGGTGGAGCTAGAATTCAAGAGGGAATCAATAGTCTTGCAGGCTATGGAGATATATTTTATAGAAACACAATAAGCTCAGGTGTTATTCCTCAAATCTCTGTAATAATGGGACCATGTGCTGGAGGTGCTGTATATTCACCCGGGATTACTGATTTTGTATTTATGGTTAATAATGCATCATATATGTTTGTTACAGGGCCTGAAGTAATAAAAGCAGTAAATAAGGAAGAAGTAACATTTGAAGCTTTAGGAGGAGCTGAATCCCATTCTACAATATCAGGAGTAGCACACTTTGTTGGAAGTGATGAGAAAAACACTTTGGATATGGTAAAAGAATTATTAGGTTATATACCTTCTTCAAATATTGAAGAATCTCCTGTAACAGAAACAAATGATCCTTTTGACAGAATGGAAGATGATTTGAATGAAATTGTTCCTGTAAACCCAAATAAACCATATGATATGAAGAAATTAATTACTCTTGTTGTGGATGATTACAAATACTTTGAAGTTCACCAGAATTATGCTAAGAATTTAATTGTTGGTTTTGCAAGGCTTGGAGGAAAAACTGTTGGAATTGTTGCAAACAACCCGGATATATATGCTGGAACTCTTGATGTAAGTGCTTCTCTAAAAGGCTCAAGATTTATAAGATTCTGTGATGCTTTTAACATACCGCTAATAAGCTTTGTTGATGTTCCTGGATTTTTACCAGGAAAAGACCAGGAAGAGTTAGGTATAATTAAACATGGTGCAAAAATGCTCTATGCTTATTCAGAGGCAACTGTTCCAAAATTAACTGTAATTACAAGAAAATCATATGGAGGAGCATATATTGTTATGAGCTCAAAACATTTAGGAGCTGATATAGTTTATGCCTGGCCCACAGCAGAGATAGCTGTTATGGGACCTCAAGGAGCAATAAATATAATATTTAAAAAGGATATCTCAGGTGCAAAGCAACCTGAAACTTTAAGAGAAAGACTTATCCAGGAATATAAAGAAAAATTTGCAAATCCAAAAACACCTGCTTCCTTTGGATATATTGACGATATAATTATGCCAACTGAAACACGCCCCCTATTAATAAAAGCACTCGAATCTTTAGAAAATAAAAACATAAAGAATCCTCCCAAAAAACATGGGAACATTCCTCTTTAAGGAGAAAAAATGCAAGGAACTCCAGAATCAAAAGAAAAAGTACTTATTCCAAATAGAGGTGTTATTGCTCTGGATATTCTATATTCTTTAAAGAGTATAGGATTTGAAACAATATTACTTTACTCACCTGCTGATTCTCTATCATTACCAGTTAAACTTGCTGATAAAAGCTATAAATTTTATTCTTCTAAATTAGAAGACAGTTACATGGATTTAAATACAATCATTGAAAAAGCAATTGAATTAAAAGTGGATTATATACATCCTGGATATGGTTTTCTCTCAGATAATCCAGAATTCTCAAAGTTATGCAGAGTCAATAATATAGGTTTTATAGGTCCTGAATATGAAGTTTTGAAAATCGTTGAAAATAAAATAGAACTTAAAAAAATTGCAGAGAATCTTGGGGTTAAAACTCTTCATCACTCAAATCCAATAACAAGTTCTTTAGAGAGCGAATCAATTTCAGATGATTTGAAATTCCCTTTAATAATTAAACCTTTAAAAGGCTCTGGTGGGCAGGGAGTTGTAATAGCTGAATATAGAAAAGATGCTCAGGATAAAATAATTGAACTAATGAAAAGGGAAAAATATCAGAAAAATGGAATATTTGTGGAAGAGTTTCTACCTTATTCTCATGAAATAGAAATTCCATTCATGAGAGATGTTAAAGGGAATATTCTTTTTCTTCCTGAGATTGAATCTTCCACTCAGAGGAGATTTCAAAAAATATTTCAAGAATCCCCCTCTGTAAATATTTCAGAAAACATAAGACAATCTATGTATGAGCACTCAAAAAATATAATTGAAAAGATCAATTATATTGGGCTTGGCTATATTGAATTTATAGTAGAAGATGATAGAGCTTATTTTTCAGAAATAAACCCTACATTTCAGATAAACACGATGATTCCTGAGATCCACACAAAATCAAATTTTATAAAAAAACAATTTGCAATTTCAAGAGGTGAACTTTTACACAATGTTAATGGAGTCAAAATAGTAAAACCTGATCATAATATCTTACTTGTGTCCCTTATGGCAGAAAATCCAAATAATAATTTCCAACCATCTTCAGGTACTATAACTGAATTCTTCCATTATTCAACTTTAAGAGATGTTTTTAAAACCTATCTTTATACTGGATCAAAAGTTCCCTCAATTTATGACCCATACATTGGAAAAATTCTAACTTTCACACAAAAAAGAGAAACCGCTATAAGTAATATGAGACACTTTCTTGATAATATTATAATAAGGGGAATCAGAACAAACATAAATTTTTTAAAAAATTTACTTGATAATGAGAGTTTAAAGCAGGGAAAGACGATTGTTGATTTCATTAACCTTAAACATGAAATTTTGGAAAAACCCAAAACAGAAAAAGAAGTTTTAATTGCAGGTGCTTTACTTTCAGCTGAATTTCATATACAAAATAGAAAGAAGAATTACAAAGCTAAACTTGAAAAAATGAAACAACCGGGGTTTTTCAAAAAAATTATTAAGCGAATATTGAGGTGAGACATGAAATATAAATTTCAGTTAGATAAAAAAATTTTCAGAGTTGAAATTGCAAATAACTCAACATTTCATTCTGAAACAAGCATAAAAATAAATAAAGAAAACTTAAATTTATTAATTGGCGAACATAGTGAAGAAGAGATAAAGTCCTTCTTTATAGATAATAAACTCTATCAGATTGAAATTATAAGAAACAATGAAGGTTATCCTTCTGGAATATATGTAAATGGCGAATACTTTTCCGCTTCTTTGCTAAAAATTGATTCTTTGTTTTATTACAAACATAAACCCATTAGCTCTCAAAAATCAGGAATAGTAAAAAGTTTTATTCCTGGAAACATAAAAAAGATTTTTTATGACATAAATTATAAAGTTAATGAAGGAGATATTATCTTAATACATGAAGCAATGAAAATGGAAAATGAAATAAGAGCACCTAAATCAGGTATTATTAAAAAAATCAACGTAAATGAAGGGGAAAATATACTTGCAAACCGCATTCTATTTGAAATAGAATAACAACTAATTCCAGGTGTTATTTTTATCAAAAAGGCTAAATTTAAAATTTATACATATTAAATTAAAAGCGAATTTATTTCTATGAAAGGAATAAACAATTCTCAGACAATTGAAAACAAAGGATTATATCAATCCTTTTTTTTAATTATATACTTTTTTCTAGGTTTTTTCTCCATTATTACCCAGACAATAGTATTAAGAGAATTGGTTGTTGTGGTCCATGGGAATGAAACCATATTAGGTATCTCCCTTGCACACTGGTTGTTAGGGATCTTTATAGGCGCTTTGTTAGGTGGATATATATCTGACAGGATAAAAAATGTACTGAGAATATTTATCTGTTCAGTCATAGCTATGTGCCTGATATCTCCATTAACAATTACAATTATAAGAAACCTCTATTACATAAGTGGCACTTCTGCGGGTACATATATTAATTTTTTTAAGGTATTTGTCTATTCTGGGTTAATTATCTTTCCATTCAGTTTTTTTATTGGTTTCACCTTTCCACATGCAGCAAGGTCGCAAACAACTAAAACATTTAAAAATATCAAAAAAGTGACCAATATATCAAATGTTTATATTTTTGAAGCATTGGGCTCACTCTTTGGAGGTATACTTATAAGTTTCTTTTTGATCGGGAGATTCAACTCTTACTTAATTATCTCATTTTCAGTAATTCCCTTACTTATCATTCTTGAAATTGCAAGTATAAAATTAAAATATCATTTCATATCTTCATTCATTGCAGTAATTATTATCATTTACATTTTTTCTCTAACTCCCTATGGAAATGCTAAATTAGATAAAACTACGGTTCAAAAGAGATGGAAAAGCTTTTCAAATTCACATCTTATATGCTCAACTGATTCAATATATCAAAATATTGAACTTGGGAAAATTTATGAGCAATTTAATTTATATACAAATGGACAGCTTTCATCTATATTTCCTGAGGAAAACGACAATTCAATCTTAGCATCTCATATAATTTCTCAACACACAAATCCTAAAAAAATTTTGGTTATCGGAGAAACAATTAGTGGACTTGCCAAACATCTATTAAAATTTAGAATTGAAAATCTCACATCAATAGAAATTGACACTTTATTAATTAAAACAATAAAAAAATACCTCCCAGAGTCTTATAAAAATGTCTTTTCAGACAACAGATTTTCAATCCATACCCAGGATGGAAGAAGATTTATAAAAAATATTATTAAAAATAAACCTATAACATCTTCCTTTGATATTGTATTTATAAATATGCCTGAGCCATGTACAATCCTCTTAAACAGATACTATACATTAGAATCTTTTCA
>JAUXFB010000094.1 GCA_030620255.1 Candidatus Aminicenantota bacterium
ATCTACCTGGAGGGATCCCTGGTGGATTTCCTTTTCCTGGCATTTAGTGTATAGGAGGCTGTTAAATGTATAATTTTACACCTCCTATAGCAAAATTGATTGAGCAGTTAAAAAAAATTCCAGGTATTGGAAGTAAGTCAGCACAGCGAATAAGCTTCTATCTTTTGAAAACAAAGAAAAGGAATGTTATAGAACTTGCAAATGCTATAATAGATGCAAGAGAAAAAACATTTTTTTGTTCAAAATGTAATAACATAACTTCACAGAGCCAATGTGAAATTTGCTCAGACCCAAAAAGAGATTCAAGTAAAATTTGTGTTATTGAAGAACCTTTTAATGTTTATTCAATTGAAAAGACCAATCTATATAATGGTTTATATCATGTGCTTCACGGGAATTTATCTCCCATAAAAGGAATAGGACCTGATGAATTGAAGATTTCAGGGTTGATTAATAGAGTAGAGAGTGGAAATGTGGAGGAAGTTATTTTAGCAACAAGTCCAACTACTGAGGGAAATGCAACTGCTTATTATTTGACAGAGATATTAAGAAAATATAAAATAAAAATCACACGTATAGCATTAGGCCTTCCAATAGGTGCTGATATTGATTATGTTGACTCTGTTACTATAGCAAGATCAATAGAAGGAAGAGTTGAAATTTAATTTTTAATATGAAAAAAAAATTAGAAATAGTAGAATAAAAAGGGAGTATGGGTTATTATTATCACTAATATATATATCATGAATGGGGTAAAAGGATTATTATGTTGAAAAAGTGGCAAGATTTAGAAATAGGAGGGATAAATTTTAATACAAGAAATTCTTTTAAAAATGTACTGAAGTCTTTAGAAACAGGTAAAAAACCTGAGTTTAACCATGAGTTTTGTAAAAATTGTTTTTTATGCTGGGTTTTTTGTCCTGATAATGCTATTATTATAGAGAATAACATGATAAAAGGAATTAATTATGATTTTTGTAAAGGTTGTGGGATATGTGTAACCGAATGTCCTGTAACCGGGGTTCATCAACCTCTTTATATTAAAAACGATAAATCTGAATCATGATTGTAAGTGATAGGTTAAATTAACTGATGGAAGTTATAGATGGAAATTTTGCAATAGCAGAGGCGATTAAACAAATCGGACCTGATGTGGTAATATCATACCCACAGATCCCATCTATATTGATTCTTGAATCTATTGCTTCTTTTATTGCGAATGGTGAGATGGATTCAGAATTTCTAAATGTTGACTCTGACTATAGTGCAATGAGTGCTTGTATTGGTGTGGCTGCTTCAGGTGGAAGAGTTTTTACTGCCACAGCTTCTCAAGGGCTGGCACTTATGCATGAAACTCTTTTTATTGCTTCTTCCTTAAGACTTCCAATAGTTATGGGAATTACAAATAGGGCATTAGCTGCTCCAATAAATTTTAATGCTGATCATTCTGATTCAATGGCTCAAAGAGATAGTGGGTGGATCCAGATATTCTCCGAGAATTCACAAGAAGCTTATGATAACATAATTCAGGCTTTTAAAATCGCAGAAAATAAAGATGTTAGAACACCTGTAATGGTAGGAATTGATAGTACATTTGCTTTTAATTTACATGAAAATGTTAATGTTCAAACAAATGATGAAATTCTGGAGTTTGAAAATAAACCAGATTCAAATTATTCTATTCTTGATATTGAAAATCCAAAGACAGTGGGCTCTTTTTGTACGCCCGATTATTTTTTCGAACATAAGATAAATCAAAATAAGGGAATAGAAAGTTCAAGAAAAGTAATAAAGGATGTTGGAAGAGAATTTGGTGATAGATTTAATAGATATTATGGGTATTTTGAAACATATAAGTTAGAGGACGCCGAATTTGCCGTAATTCTAATGAGTTCAGCTGCTGGAACTGCTAAAAAAGCTGTTGATGAAATGAGAAAAAAGGGTGAAAAAGTAGGACTTTTAAAATTAAGGGTATTTAGACCTTTTCCATATAAAGAGTTGGGAGAATCATTATCAAATTTAAAGTCAATTGCTGTACTTGATAGGGTTTTAACACCTGGAACATATGGAGGTCCTCTTTTTATTGAAACAATGGCTGCACTGTATAGTTTAGAAAAAAGACCTTTGGTTTACCCTTATATATATGGTTTAGGTGGAAGGGATATAACATTAAAACATATAGAAGATATCTTTGATGATATTAAAAAAGGTTTTAATAATGAGAAGGGTAATTTTGAAATTAAATACATAAATTTGAGAGAATAAGAATGATTACGCTCAAGGAACTTACGAACAAAGAAGATCTTTTTGTTTCAGGCCATGGATTATGCCCGGGGTGTGGTATACCTGTAATCTTAAAACTTGTTTTAAGAGCCACAGAGTACCCTATAGTCATTTCTAACGCCACTGGTTGCCTTCAAGTAGCATCAACAGAATTTCCAGCAACTTCATGGAAATTAAATTGGATTCATAGTTCTTTGGGAAATGCTGCTTCTACTATTTCTGGTATTGAAACAATGTATAGAGTTTTAAAAAAACAGGGTAAATTACAAACTGATACAGAAATAAAGTTTTTGGCAATTGTAGGTGATGGAGGTACAAACGATATAGGGTTATCATCTCTTTCAGGCGCAATTGAAAGAGGGCATGATTTTGTTTACCTATGTTATGATAACCAATCCTATGCGAATTCAGGTGGACAGCGATCATCTGCATCTCCGATTGGTACATCAACATCTACAACCCCAACAGGTAAAGTACTTCCTGGCAAATTGCAATATAAAAAGGATATAACAAAAATTATTGCTGCGCATAAGCTTCCTTATGTGGCACAAACAGCGCCCTGGAATTGGGAAGATTTATATACAAAAGCTAAAAAGGCATTTGATATTGAAGGACCAGCATATTTGAATGTTTTAAATCCATGTCCTAAAGAATGGAAAATTCCTTCTAATAAATCCATTGAATTGACAAGGATAGCTGCTGATACATGTGTATGGCCTCTCTATGAAATTGAGGCTGGAAAGAATATAAATATCAATTATAAACCTGAGAATAAATTACCTGTGACAGAATGGCTGAAGAGACAGAATAGATTTAAACATCTTCTGAATGTTGAGAACAGATGGATAGTTGATGAAATTCAAAATGTAATTGATCAAAACTGGAAATGCTTGCTAAAACAAGAAAAAAGAGGTATAAATAATTAGATGCAAGAAAATTTTATTATTTATAAAGAAGAGTATGATTTAATTAAAAAGATTTTAGTTTTATTAAGAAGTAGTACAATGTCTGAAATTGTTTTTATAACGGACTCTGAAGGGCATTGTATTGCATCTGCCGGGGATATGAGTGATACATATTTAAATTCAATTTCCTCATTAATTGCAGGAAGTATTGCTGCTGTAAACAGTATTGGAAAGATGATCGACGTGAATGAATTCACTAGCCTTCTAACTGAATCTTTAACAAAAAATTTGTGTGTTTCATCAATTAATGAAAGAACAATGTTAGCTGTTGTGTTTAGTAAAGGCTTGAATCTTGGTCTCATTCGATTTAGGTTAAAAGGAGCTATTAAGGAACTTAAAGATATTTTTACAATAATTAATGAGAAACTTAAATCTAATATTTTTAAAGATGAAGAATTCCCTTTTGAGGGTGTAACAGATAAAGATATAGATGAAATATTTGGGGATTGATCATTGTCTTTTATAAATTATTCGATAAGAGAGATAAACTTTAAAATTGTATATTATGGACCTGGTTTGAGTGGAAAAACCACAAATATAAAGTATCTATACAAAAAAGTGAAAAATGAGAATAAAGGTAAACTTGTAAGCTTAGCAACTGAAAGTGAAAGAACTTTATTTTTTGATTTTTTCCCCCTTGATCTCGGCAGAATTAAAGGTTATAAGGTGAAATTTCATTTATATACTGTCCCAGGGCAGATCTATTATAGTAGCTCTCGGAAATTGATTTTAAAGGGAGTAGACGGCTTAGTTTTTGTTGCTGATTCGCAAAGGGAAAGGTTTGAAGCAAATATTGAAAGTTTAGATGATATGTTAGAGAATTTAAGGGAATACAATATTGATTTTAATAGCTTGCCTTACATACTACAGTTAAATAAAAGAGATTTACCTAACATTACACCAGTTAATGAATTAATATCAACATTAAGAAGAAAGAATGAAACAGTTTTGGAAGCAGTTGCTATTGGTGGAAATGGGGTTATTGATACTTTAAAAACTATATCAAAATCAATAATGACTGATATAAGGAGAGAATTGAGATGAGTAAAAAAACAATTATCGAAAAAATTTTCTATAATCATTCAAAAGAAGAAATAAAACCTGGTAGAATAGTTTGGATTAATCTCGATCTTGTAACTGCAAGAGATTTCGCCGGACCTAATGTAGTAAAAAATTTTAATAATTATTATAAACAAAAAGATTTATTCAATAGATCTAAAACTTTATTTACTTTTGATTTGACTGTTCCTCCAAAAACAATACAATATGCAAATAATCAACAGATTTGTAGAGAATTTGCAAAAGAAAAGGGAATAAAAGTATTTGATATTGATCAGGGAATAGGTACGCATACGTTAATTGAAAAGGGATTGGCACATCCTGGAACTATTGTAGTCGGAACTGATAGCCATATGAATATTCTGAGTGCTGTAAATTGTTTTGGTCAGGGTATGGGAGATATAGATATTGCTTTTGGGTTTAGATATGGTAAAACATGGTTTGAAATCCCGGAAACTGTAAAGGTTTTAATAAAGGGAAAGCCTAAAAAATATTTTTCAGCAAAAGATCTTACACTAAAAATTCTCGGGGTTCTAAAAACAGACAGAGTTTTAGGTAAAGCTATAGAATTTTATGGTAAAACTATTGAAGATCTTGACATTTCAGGAAGAATTACTTTATTGAGTATGACAACTGAAATGGGAGGTATAGTAGGCTTTATACCATTTACAGAAAATACAATAATGGAGATAAAAAAACTTAATGGTTTAGATGAATTGCTTGAAGAAATAAGAGCTGATGAAGATGCCCATTATTCAGAAATAATTGAGATTGATGTCTCAGATATTGAGCCAATGATCTCTATGCCACCTTATCCACATAATGTTAAAAAAATATCTGAATTAGAAAAGCGCATTAAAGTTGATTTTGGATTTATTGGTTCCTGTACTAATGGAAGGATTGAAGATATTGAAAAAGCATGGGAAATACTAAGGGGTAAACATATTGCAGATGGAGTTCGCCTTGCAATTGTGCCTTCTACAAAGATGGTTTATAGACAAGCATTAGAACGTGGGATGTTAAATGACTTGTTCAATGCAGGAGCTATTATTTCCAATCCAGGGTGTGGGGGATGTGCACAAGGTCATATTGGTATGACAGGAAAAAATGAGGTTATGGTTTCTACAGGCAATAGAAATTTCCCTGGTAAGCAGGGAGATGGTTTAAATTATCTTACATCTCCAGAAGTTGTGGCTTACTCAGTTTTAAATGGTTTTATTTCCTCAAAGGAGCATTAAAATGAAAGAATATATTTTTAAAAATAGAGTATGGTTAATAACAGATGATAATGGAAATTTAATTCCTGATGTTGATACTGATCAAATATTTCATAATGCACACCTTTATATTACTGATATTAATGAAATGTGGAAATATACTTTTGGGAATCTTGAAGGATGGAAAGATTTCCCAAAGAAAGCAGAAAATGGAGATATAATTATAGCTGGTAAAAATTTTGGTTCAGGTTCTTCACGTCAGCAAGCTGTGGATTGTTTTAAAGCACTTGGAATAAAATTAATAATTGCTGAATCTTTCGGAGCAATTTACAAGAGAAATGCAATTAATTCAGGGTTCCCTATAATGATTTCACAGAATATTAATGATATAGTGTTTCAGAAAAAGATTTTGAATTTACAAAGTATAAGTGTTGATATTCTAACAGGTGAATTGATAAACCTTGATACAGAGGAAAAAATCAATTTAACCCCATTTTCAAAAGTTCAAAAAGATATTTATGATAAAGAGATATTATTAAATATTTAAGATAAAAATCTTTTATATATTAAAAAAAATGAGTGATTTTATTAATATTGGTATTTTTTCTGAAATTTATATCTATTAATTGCACTA
>JAUXFB010000205.1 GCA_030620255.1 Candidatus Aminicenantota bacterium
AAGTTAATTTCCCTCTTTATTCTTTTTGATTTAATATTTTTTAAATCAATAGCTAATCTAGTTGGGAACTCAGGTATGGGAATAACATTATAATTAATATTATTAGACATAAAAAACTCAAATTTGACTCTTTCTCCTGCCTTTTCACTTACTTTAAAATCCTTAATTACATTAACTCTATTTGGAGAATAACTCAACAATTCAGGTTTTTTGCTCTCCCTGATAGGGGGATCAATATTTAATTTCTTTTCAGATTTTACTTTCTTAACACTTGGAAACTCAATATATAATCCATTTGTATTTGTAAACACCCTATAATTCACTTTCTCTTTCAACTGAATCTCAACATCAACATATTCACTGTTTTTTATAATATTAATTTCTTTAATAACAGGAGATTCGAATCTAAAATTCTTTTTTAAAAATGCAAATTCAACATCGTTAATCCTCATAACAATTAATTTATAATTATCTTTTTCAGGGTAGAATAAATCAGGAATAGAAATAATCGAATCAGTTTTAAAATGCAATTGTACAAAATCTTCACCCGTCAGGTATTCTACATCATCAATTATTACCTTAGAATAAAGGGTGAAATTAAACATTAATACTAAAATTAATATACATAAACTTTTAATTCTCATTTTATACTGTCCTCCTCTTCAGGATTTAATGTTTTCTTAATAATTTTTTCCCTTTTGCCTCCTAATGCTACAGTTAATATTTTTTTAAAAACAACAGAATGACTATCAATTTTTATAATTTCTCCATCATAGACATTATCTCCAACCTTCATGACATAGGGAATACCATCAGGACCTCTCATACAAGCTTTATGTTCTCCACGTACATATATAATGCCTTCCAAATCCAATTCATCTATACTTAAACCTGCAATTCCATCAATTGCCTCTTTCTTAACTTTAATGTTTTTCCCCCCAAGCAAATCAACAAAAGGATCTCTCCTCCCTTTCGGATTATAAACAAATTCTCCAGCTTGTACTTCTAGTTGAACATCATGTTCTGATAATACGGACTTTTCCTCCTTTGTTTTCTCGTTATTTTGAGAAAAAAGACAAAAAGTAAAAATAAAAAAGACAAAAATAAAACATTTCATTTGTTTTCTCCTATTCACAATTACCTCTTCCCTGGTTTTCCATTATCTTTTCCTTTTCTATATAAATATGTAGCTGCTGTAAAATTTGCTTTTATTGTAAATTCACTGGAACCCCTTTTTGTTGTATTTATATTAAGAGTATTTATTGTAAAAATTTTCTTTAATCTTGAAAGTTGATCAAAGAAAATACCCAGATTATGAAAATTTCCTTCAACTCGTATTGAATATGGTTTCTCTATATATACTTCACTTACTTTTTCAGGCTTTGGTGAAAATGTAAAAATTTTCAATCTAGTATTAGATATATTTGATTGAATATTCTTTAGGATTTGGCTAATTTCCTCTTTCTCAGGTAGAATTCCTTTTAATTTTTCAAGAAGTTCTTTTTTATTCTCCAATTGTTCCTTCATCTGAGCTAATTTATTCTTCTTTTTCTCTGCCTTTTTTATTTCCATCTCAACTTCGTCAATCTTTACTTCGATTCTGCTTATATCATCCTGTTTTGGTGAATAATATACATAGTAAAATAAACCTAAAATTACTATTCCAATTACTAAGAAAACTAAAAATTGTCCATACCAGGGTAAACTTTCTAAATCCATATCACTTTCCCCCCTGCTTATAAGATTTTTCAACATACTTAGCTTTAATACTAAAATTAAAAATATCAAGCCCAGATTGTTTTTTCCGTGTAGAATGATTAATACGAACATTATAAAAACGATTTGTGTTCTGCATATTTTTTATAAAATCTGCAATCAAATTATTTGACAAAGCTTTTCCACTAATAGTCAGAGCTCCATTCGAAAAATTTAAGCTACTCAGCCATACCCAATCAGGAATTGTATTTGATATATCATCCATCATTCTCACAACTACTTTTTGCCTGTTTTTTAACTGATTTATAATTTTTACCTTTTTATCAAGCCTATTTTTTGTTCTTTCCAGATTTTCTAATGTTTTTAAAACATTCTCTAATTGAGTTTTTTTAACTTTCCTGTCATTTAAAAATTTTACTTTATCATTATAATTACTTAATTGGCTAAAATATAAAAAACTAATAGTAAACACTATTAGAACTACAGCAGCAATTATAGCTGGTACATTGAACTTAGCCTCTTTTTTCTCTTCAAGAGAAACCCCTTTTTCTTTACCCTTTGAAATTTCTTTTCTCTCAGGGCTTAATAAATTAACTTTAATCATTTGCCATCTCCAATTGCTCTTAAAGCTAACCCCATTGCTACATTAAAAACTGGGGCCATACCCTTAACAAATTCTAGATCAAATTTCTTGGGATTAACATCAATACTATTAAATGGATTAACAACCTCAACAGGAACATCAAATTCCTGAGAGAATAAATCTACTATTGATTCAAGATTCGCTGTACCTCCACTAAGTAAAATATTATCAACCCTACTTCCTGTAGCTTTGGAGCGGTAAAACTCAAATGTTTTTCTTATTTCATTTTTAAGTTCATTTAATATTAGATTAATTAACGGTTTTACAGCTGCGGATGAAACTCCTTCCACTTGCCTTCCTTTCTTTGCAACTTCAGCCTGTTCAAACCTAAGATTCAGTTCTTTTTGTATCATATCAGTAAATTGATTTCCTCCCCAAGCAATATCTCTAACAAATACAGGATAGACACCTTTTGTAATGACAACATTCGTTATTGAAGCACCTATATTAATAATAGCAACACTTCTATCTTGATACATCTTATAGTTTACAAGTATACTATTTGAAATTGCAAACGATTCAAGATCAACAAACCTTGCTTCTTTATCAGCAATTGCAATTACATTTAAATAATCATTAAGTTTCTCTTTTTTTACTGCAGCTAAAATAACTCCCACTCTGTCAGGTGAAATATCAGGTGACTCAATTTCCTCATAATCAATATTTACCTCCTCCGGGGTAAAAGGTATATGAGGCCTTGCTTCCCATAAAATGTGCTCATTCATTTCACTAGGGTTTACTCTCTGAGTCTCAATCTTCTTTACAATAACAGAACTTCCAGAAACACCGAATGATAACGCATTCGCACTTGTTCTACTCTCATAAAAGACATGTTGTATTGCATCGGCAACAGCAGTGGAATCCATTATGCTTCCTTCTACAATTGATTGGTATGGAATTGGTTCATAGCCTAAAGAAACTAACTCATATATTGTTTCTTTCCCTCTTTTCTTTGGTTTTAACTCAACCAACTTTAAGGCAAATGAACCAATATCAAGTCCAACAATTCTTTTAGATTTTATAAAATTCAAAAAAGGCATCCCTATCTCCATTCTGATTAAATTTCATTTCAGTGTATTAGTAGCATAGCAAAAATAAAATGTCAACTTATTTTATTTTTTTTCAGTTATATAGGCAATGTTAGCACTTTATAAACATGAAATATAGAATATACTTTGGTTTCAAGGCATCAGAAAGCAAAATAGCCTATATAACAGAATAAATTGAGTGTCAAAAAATCTAAAAATAGCATGATTTTCACAATAAAATTCTTGGTTTTTTACCAATAAAATAAAAAAAATTTTTTCGCTTTTTTTTTTAATTTTTTGGTATCTATTTATGTATATTACGTATATTATATACAATTAATACATATTTAGTATATATTTAATATATTACTAAAAAATATAAATTTATTTAAGAGTTAATTTTAGATACACTTTCTTATATGCTATAATATCCTAAAATGATCTTAATAGATACTTTCTATATCCTTATATCCATCCTTATTTTGCCCTTTTTAGCA
>JAUXFB010000318.1 GCA_030620255.1 Candidatus Aminicenantota bacterium
AGCATAACTATTCTGGATTTATCTCCTGCTCTGCTCGTAACAAAATAGATATGTTTCCCGTCTTTTGAAAACACGGGTGAACTGTTCTGCTCAAAAGATTTAAAAAGCAGGTGTTCTTTTCTTTCTTTTATGTTGAAAACTCTGATTTCTGAGACGAGGTTTTTGCCTAAAACGGAATAGATAATCCAGTTATTATCTGGAGCCCAGTTATAGTTAAATTGTCCGAATAATGGTGATTTACTGACAAGAATCTCTTTTTTGTTTTTTATATCAAATACCCATAGTTTAAAATCATTTGTTTTGTATGATAAAAAATCTGCATTAGGAGAAAATCTCAAATCTTCAATAAACTTATTTTTCCTGTTAGTCAACTTCTTTGCTTTTCCTTTTGCAAATTGGTCTATTAAATATATGTTCTCCTCGCCATCCATATCTGAGATAAAAGCAATTTTATCTCCTTTTGAAGACCATACTGGTTCTTCATCTCTGGAAGCAGAATTAAAGGTCAACTGCCTTATTTCTCCATATTTTGCAGGAGCAGAAAATATCTCACCCCTAGCAGAAAATACAACTCTTTTTCCTGTTGGAGAAATATCAAATGTTGTTATAAGTTTTTGGGGGTTTATATATTCATATTCAGGTACCACACTTTCAACACACGAAGGAATAATTATTTCGTTGGATGTTTCATTTTTTATATTAAGTTTGTATATACTATTATTGCATTCATAAACAATAAATTTTTTATCTGAAGAGAGGGAAGGGAATTGCACATCGTCTTTTATATGTTTAGTGATCTGAGTTCGTTTTTCGTTTTTTAAAGAAAGTCTGTATATATTGGCAGGTCCGTTTTCCTCTGACACAAAATAGATATAATCACCTACCCACATTGGCCATGATTCATTGTATAGGGTTTTTGTAAGGTTTTTAAATTTGGTAGTTTTGCCATTATACAACCAGATATCAGTATTTGCAGTTCCTTTGTATCTTTTCCACCACCAGAAATAGAGTGAATGCCTGTTTAATACATAAGAGTCACCTTTATCATTAAAAGAGATTGTTGATGCCTGATCTACTGGTAAGGTTTCGGCAATTCCACCTTTTAAAGCAACTTTAAAAATTCTTGAGAAATATGGTGAATGTGATGCTGCATTTGAAAGATAATGTATATATTTACCCTTTGGTCCCCACTCAAGCATGTGTGCTCTTTCTGATTCAAATGTAACCTGTTTTATTTTGCCACCGCAAGAGGGTATTATATAAACATTATAGTTCCCATTAAAAGTACTTGAGAATCCAATCCATTTTCCATCGGGGGAGAATTTTGGGTTAGATTCTATACCCACTGCTTTTACAATTCTTTTTAGATTATTGCCGTTGAGATCAGCAGTAAAAAGATCGTTTTCGTATACAAAACAGATCTTATCTGCTGAAGCATCCGGTGTTCTCATTAGTTTTAAGCTTTCTGCTGATAAACCTGCGAATATAAAAGATGTAAATAAAAGTAAAATAAATGTTTTTTTCATAAAAATCTCCTTCTATTATATTATTACGAGATATAATAAATAATAGTTTTACTTAATTTATTTCTTAAAGTTTGACAATTTTTTAAAAAAATATTATAAAAAAGTCAAGAAAATGGAAAAGAAAATATTAAATGGTTTTAATGGTTTAAGTATCTATGATAAACTGAGAAAATTTGAGTATGATTTAATTGAAATAAATTTACTTATTGAGAGTATTGAAAATGAAAAAATAGAGGGGAAAGATGCTGCAGGTTTTGTAAGGAGATTTGTTGATATAAAAAAGTTGAAAAAAATAGAAGAGCGTATAGATCGATTTCTTAGATTTCCTCTAGCGGAAACTAAACCTGGTAGACCTGTTAAATATCCTGATAGTGAGCAAGAGAAAAAAAAATATAACTTATATCGTATTGAAGGTTTAAGTATAAGACAGATTGCAAAAAAAGAGAAAACAAGCCCGGATACAGTTTTAAGGAAATTAAAGAAGTATAATATCAAATAATTTATATGCTCTCTATAAATCTTTTGTATTAATTACTTTACCAACGCCAATATTTATATAGTTTTTTTGATATTCCTTTTCAAACAACTTTCTTGCATTATCTCCGGAGCAGTGGCAGGGACCTGTGTATTTTACTTCCATATTTTTTAAACTGGAAATGATCTTTTCGATTTGTTTAGAGCTTTTATTCCCCAAATGAAAACCACCCATTACTAAAAGCACTTTATCCTTTATTATATTTTTTGCTTTCTCTACTATTTCTACTATACCCGGGTGTGCACATCCAGTTATTACTACCATTCCTTTGTCTGTATAAATTATTAAAGATTGCTCTATTATCAAGGTCCCAAGCTCTCCTGTAGAATAAATTCCTTTGCAAATTTCTACAGGCTTTTGTACATCAACTACTTTTGTCCCATATTTCTCAATATTTCTTTTTAAGCTTGTTGGAAAGGATTTTGGCAGATAAACATAGACTTTAGGATTTTTTTCTAAAAAACCATACAAACCACCAATATGATCTCCATGAATGTGAGAAAGAACTATAAAATCAATTTCTTCTGAATCAATTTCTAAT
>JAUXFB010000268.1 GCA_030620255.1 Candidatus Aminicenantota bacterium
ATTAAGTAAAACCTCAAACTTAGACTTAAATTTATAGAGGAAATACTATTCAACCAATAAACCAGTCAACCATTAGTCCATTCAACCAAGTGGCAGTGCAAGTTCATGTGCATGTGGTAATGGAGTTTTATAGTATTGATCTGTAACAATCAGTAAAAGCTGCTTTTCGGATTACTTCTTTTATACAAGAAATCTTACCTATGTATTCAGCCAGCACACCACTTGACTTTGTATCTATATTATAGTATATATAGCTATTAATGAAAAAAATCCTTTCCTTTCTTATAACTTACTTTATTTTTGTTAGCTTTATAAATTCATATCAAGATGATTATTTGAAAATTACCTCAAATGTAACTCCTAAAATTATAAGACAGGGTGAAGAGGGCATCTTAAAAATAAAAATTATCCCAAGAAATGACATAAAAATATCTTCCCATCCAGAATTTATTATAAAATTAAATGAGAATAGTGATCTAACATTTTCAAAAGTTTTTTTTACAGCATCTGAACTTGATTTTCAAACAAAACAAGAAGAAAATATTGTTTCTCTTGACTTAGAAAAAGAGATTGCAATACCATTCAAAGTAAATGAAGAATCTCTTATAGGTAAACACAAAATCAGTGGTGAAATCGTTTTTACTGCTGTTTTTAAAGATCATTGGTCTCTTAAAACATATCAAAAATTTTTTACTAATTTTAGTTCTAGAAGAAATTATAAAAAGAAGAAAAGGTAATGCATCTTTTACAAAAAAGAATCATTTTGGTTAGTAACTTATTGGTTTATAAAAATGCATCCTTTACATTAAAGTATTATAAATTTAGAACAGATATACAGTCAGGAGCAAATTATGGACGTTTTTAAAAAATGCTATGATTTCACTAAAGCTGAAGAAGTGAAAGAATCAGGACTTTACCCCTATTTCACACAAATTGACAAAGTTGAAGGGAATTATGTTTGGGTGAATGGGAAAAAAATATTAATGGTTGGTTCTAACAACTATTTAGGACTATTTGATAATGAAACAGTTAAACAGGCTGCAATCAAAGATATAAAAGATTTCGGTACATCTACATGCGGTTCAAGGTTCCTAAATGGAACATATTCTCTACATGTTGAACTTGAAGAAAAAATTGCAGAATTTATGTGTAAAGAAGAGGCATTAATATTTTCAACAGGATTTCAAACAAACCTGGGAGTAATTGATGCAATAGCCGGGAGAAATGATGTCATAATAATTGATAGAATGGACCATGCTTCAATTGTTGATGCTACTCGACTCTCATATGCTAATGTTACAAAATTCAAACATAATGATATGAAAGATTTGGATGAGAAACTCAGTCGATTACCAGAGAGTAGAGGCAAATTCATTGTTGTTGATGGAGTTTTTAGTATGGAGGGTGATCTGTCAAACATTCCAGAGATAGTTAAGCTTGCAAAAAAATACAATGCACGTGTAATGGTTGATGATGCTCATAGTATTGGAATATTAGGGAAAAATGGAAGAGGAACTTGCGAACATTTTAACATGTTAAAAGAAGTTGATCTTATTATGACAACTTTTTCAAAAGCTTTTGCTTCTCTTGGAGGATTTGTTGTTGGTGACCATAAAATCATTCAATACATAAAACATACAGCAAGAAGTCTCATGTTTTCTGCTTCAATAACACCTCCTGCATTAGGAGCGGCCAATAAAGCATTAGAGATCATTCAAAATGAACCATGGAGAAGAGAAAGACTCTGGGAAATAAGTAAAACTATGAATAAAAAATTAACATCTATGGGTTATCACACAGGTAATACAGAAACCCCGATAATTCCAGTATTTTTAGGAAATGATGAAAAAACCTTTATGCTATGGAAGTTTTTAAGGGATTTTGGAATATTTTGTAATCCAGTAATAGCTCCTGCTGTTCCTCCTGAAGATTCAATGATAAGAACTTCTTTTTCAGCCACTCATACAGATGAAGACCTTGATTTTGTTCTTAAAGGTTTCTATGAAGGGGGAAAAGCTTTAGGATTGATTTAAAAAAACCTATGCATATTTTAAAATTTTGAATATATCAGTTGTAATAGTAAGTTATAATTCAGAAAAATTTATTCAAGACAATCTAAACTCTTTGTTTAAACAAACACACAAATTTAAGCAAATAATAGTTATTGACAATAATTCCACTGATAACTCTTTAAAAATAATAAACAAATTCAATAATATTGAAAAAGTCTTTTTAAATAACAACCTTGGATATGCGAAAGCTGCAAATATTGGAATAAAAAAAAGCAGCTCTGATTTAATCCTTATTGCAAATTCAGACATTATTCTTGATTCTCATTTTAACCATTCAGTTATAAAAAAATTTGAAGAAGATAAAAAAATAGCTTTGCTTTCTCCCCTGATTTTAAGGTTTGACCACACAACAATAGATTCTGTTGGTCAAATTTATTCCAAATCTCTATATCCATTAGAGATTGGATATAATAAAAAAATCAATAAATATAAAATTGAAGAAAAAGAGGTGTTCTCAGTATGCGGTGCAGCCACTATTTTTTCAAGAAAATCTTTAGAAAAATTAAAGATTTTTAATGAATATTATGATGAGGACTTTTTTATTTTTTGGGAAGATTTTGATATCGGGTGGCGAGCAAACCTTTATAACCTAAAATCAATTTTTTATCCAAAAGCAATTGTATATCACTATAGAGGTGGTACTTTAAAAAAAAACATTTTATCGCGTTTCTCTTTATCTATAGGTCGTAGTTCTGAAATAAAATACCATATTATAAAAAACAGATATTTAACTTTAATAAAAAATTTTAGATTCAAAAGATTCTGGTGGACAATTCCATTTATCTTTTTTAGAGATATTTTGTGGGTTGGAGCATTGACTTTAAGTTCTCCTAAAATTATAATCAAATTGCTTAAATCTGGCAAATATTTAAAAAATGCTATAAAAAAACGCAAAAAAATAAAAGAAAATGAATGAAATTATATTTATATTTACTTTTATTCTTGCTTTCTTCATCTCAATATATGGAACTCCATTAGCTCAGAAAGTAGCTTACAGATACAATATACTTGACTTTCCAGATGGTGC
>JAUXFB010000122.1 GCA_030620255.1 Candidatus Aminicenantota bacterium
CTATTAACTGCAGAATTTAATTTATTTCTTAGTTTGGAAGTGTTTTTTATTTTTTGTAATATTTTAAGTTCTAATTCAGCTGACTGAATATCTTCATTTCCTAAATGAAGAAAGCCTAAGAGAAAATGAATATTTGGATTATCAGGTTCTATAAGAATTGCCTTGTTCAGTAAACTAATCCCGTGAGTCCAACTTTGAACTACTATATAAGAAGTTGCAAGTCCGAGATAGGGCTCTATATAATCTGGATCTATTTCAATAGCATTTTTAAAAGCAAATATTGCTTTCCTGTTCTTTGAAAGGCTTGCATAACTGATGCCAAGAAAATAGTAAGCTTCTGCTTTGTTGAAATAATCTGCTGCATGCTCTAATATCTTAATAGCACTTTTGTATCTTTTCAAATAGATATAAGTCGCTCCGAGCTTGATTAAGGAATTCTCATGGTTTTGATCAATACTTAATGCCTTTTTAAATG
Source organism: Candidatus Aminicenantota bacterium (assembly GCA_030620255.1). GTDB lineage: Bacteria > Acidobacteriota > Aminicenantia > UBA2199 > UBA2199 > JAUWNT01. The sequence continues at coordinate 476 of JAUXFB010000122.1, forward strand.
AATCAATACTTTCTTCTTGCATATTCAAGGTTATGTACGTGACTCCAAGCTCATAATAGGCCTCGACATATTCTGAATCTAAGTATATAGCTTGTTTTAGTTGTTCTATAGAGTCGGTTGAGTGATTTTTTCTTAAACAAACTCCTAAATAGAAATAAGCTTTTGCGTTTTGGAGGTTATCTTTAATGGCTTCTTTAAAATATTTAATAGCATTTTCGTAATCTTTAGTTTCAAATAAAGCTAATCCTTTGTCAAAGTTGGTGTCAAAAGTTTTTAACTCTTCATCATCAATAGAACCTAATCTTGCTAATTTTTTGCTTTTATTTGAGATTAATTTTTTAACTTTTGAAATTGGAATTGCAAAGTTTAAATTTTGACCTTTTATCATCTGAAAAGCTGCCACACCTATAACTTCCCCCTTTATATTTAAAACTGGACTTCCACTTGAGCCCGGTGATATTGGTGATGTTATCTGAATTACATTTCCAAAAGGTTTAATTTCTCTTTTAGCTGATACTATACCATCAGATACAGTGGATTCAAGCCCCAAAGGGTTACCGATCACTATAATTTTTTCCCCAACACTTGGTAATTTATTGCTTATTTTAAGAGGTTTCCAATCTGCTTTTTTATTTCCAATCTTAAGAAGTACAAGGTCAGCCTTATAATCTTTATCAAGAAACTGATCAACTGTATAAACTTTATGATTTAATTTTATTTGAGCCTTTTCTGCACCCCTAAATACATGAAGGCTGCTAACAATGTACCCTTTTGAATTAATTATAAATCCTGTACCTTGCCCGAGAGCATTACCGTTTTTATCAAAAGTAGAAATTAGGACAATTGATTTTTGAACCTCTTTTATCATACCCGGTAGATCTGTTGTTATTTTCTTTAGTTTGCTCTCATCAACTTTCAAAATAGTTTTCTTTTCATATAAAGGTTTAGATTCGTTTTTTTTTGAGTTGGATTTATTAATAAACCAGTAGCCTGATATAGCAAGGAAAATAATAGATATAATAATTGTCCCTATTCTTTTTCTTCTTTTTTCGTAACTTTCTCTTTGAAACTGCATATTATACCTCTCTTATAATTCCTTATGAAAAAAACATATTAATATTAAATGAAATATTTTTATATTTCAATAGCTTTAGTCCAATTTTTAAAATTTAAAGTAAAATACAAATTATTTTTTATTGTAATGAAATTTAACAATTTGATCTATTGACATTTATTTTTCTTTATACTATTGACTTTATAAGTAATTTAATGTAAATTAAAGCTTTTAAAAAGGAGGAGATGAAATATGAATAAGAATGAATTAGTAATTCAAATGGCAAAAAAAACAGGTGTTACTAAAAGCAATGCCTTTAAGGTTATAGATGCTTTTGTTGATGTTGTTTCCGTAGAATTAAGTAAAAACGATGGTAATCTTACTATTGTTGGCTTTGGCACATATAAGACAATAGAAAAAAAGAAAAAGAAAGGTAGAAACCCAAGAACAGGCGAAGAGATCATAATACCAAAGAAAAGGGTAGTGAAATTTGTTCCTGGTAAAAAATTAAAGGAACTTGTTAGATAATTTGTGAGAGATCTGTTTTATAGGTGCGTAGCTCAGTTCTGGTTAGAGTGCTACCTTGACACGGTAGAGGTCGGCGGTTCGAGCCCGCCCGCGCCTATTCCGAACTTATTTAATGAATAAAAAAAGAAATGATGTAATTCTAAGTGAAATAGATGGTGAACCAAAAGAGTCAGAGAGTCTTGAAGTATATAGACATTCATGCGCACATCTATTAGCTCAAGCTGTAACTGAGTTATTCCCTAATACTCAATATGGAATAGGACCAGCATATGAGAATGGATTTTACTATGATTTTATCACACAGAGACCATTTTCTCCGGAAGATATTGAATTAATATCAAAAAGAATGAAACATATTGTCAAGCAAAATTTAAAAATTGAAGGGATGGCGTGGACAAAGCAAAAAGCAATTGATTATTTTAGCTCAAAAGATCAATTTTTAAAAGTAGAATTAATTGAAGAAAAAGTTGTGACAAATGAAGTTTCATTATATAAACAGGGAGATTTTGTTGATTTTTGTAAAGGTCCTCATTTACCATCAACTTCATATTTAAAATATTTCAAACTATTATCAGTAGCAGCTTCTTTATGGAAAGGTGATGAGAATAATCAATCCATGCAGCGTATATATGGAGCTGTATATCCTACTCTTGAAGGGTTAAATGAACATTTGAAATTTTTAAAAGAGGCAAAAGAGAGAGATCACAGGAAATTAGGTAAATCACTTGATCTTTTTTCAATTCAGAATGATATTGGTGCTGGACTTGTATTATGGCATCCAAAGGGAAGTATAATAAGGCATGAAATTGAACAATTTTGGACAGAAGAACATTTAAAGAATGGTTATAAATTGCTATATACACCTCATATTGCAAAGATAGATTTATGGCAAACGAGTGGCCATCTTGATTTTTACAAAGATAATATGTTTACTCCAATTGAGTTTGATAATACTCAATACCAATTAAGACCAATGAATTGCCCATTTCATATGGTTGTTTTTAAATCAAAAAATCGTAGTTATAGAGATATGCCTATTAAATGGGCTGAACTTGGAACTGTTTACAGATATGAAAGAAAGGGTGTACTTCATGGTTTGATGAGAGTTAGAGGCTTTACACAGGATGATGCGCATATTTTTTGTACTCAGGAACAACTTGAGCATGAAATTAAAGAATTAATTGGTTTTAGCCTTAGAATATTAGGCACTTTTGGTTTTAAAGATTTAGATATTTATCTCTCAACAAGACCTGATAAATATGTGGGAGAATTAGAAGACTGGGAATTGGCAACAGCTGCACTTAAAAATTCATTAGATAAGAATAATGTTGAGTATAGAGTTGATTCTGGTGAGGGTGTTTTTTATGGACCTAAAATTGATATAAAAGTTAAAGATGTTTTAAAACGTTCATGGCAATGTACAACCATTCAAGTTGATTTTAATCTTCCAAAAAGGTTTAATTTAAAATATTCTGATAATTCAGGAAAGATCAAGCAGCCAATAATGATACACAGGGCTTTATTAGGATCTTTAGAAAGATTTTTTGGAATCCTTATTGAACATTATGCTGGATTTTTCCCGTTATGGTTATCACCCGTACAAGCTATAGTTGTTCCAATTACAGATAAAAATATTGAATATGCAAAAATTGTATACAATAAGATTAATGAGGATAATATAAGGGTTGAATTAGATCAAAGAAGCGAAGGTGTTGGAAAGAAAATAAGAGACTCAGAATTACAAAAAATACCTTATATAATTGTTGTTGGGGATGAAGAACAGAGAAATAACAACATATCTTTTAGAATTCACAAAAAAGGTGATCAGGGGAATATAGATCTTAATCATTTTATAAAAGGAGTAAAAAAAATAATTATGGAAAAGAGTTCAAATTATGAAGTATAGTAGAAGAATACCAATCAAGAAAAGACCACATAAGATAAACAATGAAATAAGAGCAACCCAGGTTAGGTTGATTGATGAGAACAAAAAGCAGCTTGGACTTATCCCTTTGAAAGAAGCTCTTGAAATAGCTGCAGAAAAGGAACTTGATTTAGTTGAGATTTCACCAAAAGCAAATCCACCTGTTTGCAGAATACTTGATTATGGTAAATATCTCTATTCAATACAAAAAAAAGCTCATGAAGCCCAGAAACAACAGAGGAAAATTCACATTAAGGAAATAAAATTTACTCCAGCAATTGGAGCACATGATATTGAAGTTAAACTAAAAAAAATAAAACAGTTCCTTAAAGAGGGTAATAAGGTCAAAATTACAATATGGCTAAGAGGTAGACAGAAGAGGAAGCCAGAGATGTTGGGTGTTATGACCACAAAGATTATAGATATATTAAAAGATATATCTGAAATTGAGACAAACCCAAAGAGAGAAAGATGGAGTAATTATATACTTATAGGACAAAAAAAAGGAGGAAAAGATGCCGAAACTAAAAACTCATAGAGGCGCAAAAAAAAGGTTTAGTTTTACTGCTAAAGGTAAAATAAAAAGAAGTAAAGCTTTTGCTTCTCATCTTCTTACTAAAAAAAGTAAGAAAAGAAAGAGAAACTTAAAAAAACCAACGCTTGTTGTAAAAGAGGAATTTAAAAGAGTAAAAGATTTATTACCGAATTCATAACTGGAGGAGAAAATGCCAAGAGTAACAAGAGGAAACAAAAAGTTATTAAGAAGAAAAAAAATATTAAAACTAGCAAAGGGATACTTTGGTGCAAAAAGGAAAAATTACAGAAGTGCAAAAGAGTCTGTTGAAAAAGCTCTAACTTATTCATATCGAGACAGAAGGAATAGAAAAAGAGACTTTAGAAAATTATGGAATATAAGAATAAGTGCAGCTGCAAGGAAATATGACATAAATTATTCAAAATTTATATATGGGCTGAAAAAAGCTGATATTACCTTAAATAGAAAAATTCTTTCTAACATGGCTATAACAGAGCCTGATTCTTTTAAAGAAATCGTTGAAAAAGCAAAAACATACATATGATTGATGAATTAAAAAAAGAGATTGAAAAAGTTAAAAAAGGTTTTCTGCAGGGAATAGATCAGATTCTATCAAAAGATGATCTTAAAAAGCTAAGGGATAAATATACGAGTAGAAAAAACGGGGTTTTGACTGAATTTATGCATAATTTAAAGAAAGTATCAAAAGACCTTAGACCGGTTGCAGGACAGGCAATTAACGAGCTTAAATTAATTATTGAAGATAAATTTAAGGAAACTGAGAAAACTCTTATTTCTAAAGTATATGAGAGAGTTGATTATTCTTTACCGGAGTTTGATTTTTCTGTTGGATATTCGCATATTTTGTCTAGTATATTAACAGAAATCGAAGATATCTTTTTGAATTCAGGATATGAAATAGCATATGGATTTGAAGTGGAATCAGA
>JAUXFB010000203.1 GCA_030620255.1 Candidatus Aminicenantota bacterium
AATAAAATAACTGTAGTTGGAGATGATGATCAGGCAATCTACTCATGGAGAGGTGCAAGTATACGTTTTCTTTTTGATTTTGAAAATGATTTTCCAGGTACTAAAATCATAAAATTAGAACAGAATTACCGGTCAACTAAACAGACACTTGATTTTGCCAATGATTTGATTGATAAAAATCTATTTAGAAGAAAAAAAATAATGTGGACTGAAAAAAAAGATGGGAATATAGTATACATTTTAAATTCAACCTCTAAAGAAGATGAAGCTGAAAAAATAGCTGATCTTATAATAAAACTCAATCAGATGAGACCTGACATGCTTCCTGTTGCTATTTTATATAGAATAAATTCACAATCTCTGGCATTTGAAACTGAATTTTTAAGAAAGAATATAAAATTTAAAATCATTAAAGGTATCAGATTCTTTGACAGAAAAGAAGTTAAAGATAGTATTGCGCTTTTAAAATTGTCAATAAATTTACAAGACAATATCTCTTTTTTAAGAATAATCGATTTCTTGCCTCTTGGAATTGGACCTAAAACCCTTGATTTATTAAACAAAAAATCATCAGAGCAAAATTTATCTTTATTTATAACTTTAAAAAGATTCTTCCCTGAAAAATTTCAAGCAAAAGCTTTATTCAAAAAAATATTCGCCTTAAATAAGAACAAGAATAATTTTTCATTCTCAGAAATTTTAACACTTGTTCTAAATCATTCAAACTATATTGATTTTTTGAAAGATAAGGGTGAAGAAAGTAAAATACTAAATATAAATGAATTAATTGATTTTATAACAAAATGGGAGCTAATAAATAAAAAAGGTGAATTCACAGACCTCTTAGATATGATTTCTATTAATTCAAATGAAAAAAAAGAAAAAATAAAAGAAAAAGCTTATCTTCTCACAATGCATAATGCAAAAGGGATGGAATTCAAAACAGTGATAGCTGCAGGAGTAAATAGTTCATATATGCCATTTTTCCTGAGAAAAGGAAGATTAGAAATTGAAGAAGAAAGAAGATTACTTTATGTAGCTTCAACAAGAGCAATCAATCAACTGATTATTTCGTCAGATTCAGAAAGAGTTTCAAAATTTCTATTTAACATAAACTTCAAACTATATAAATCAGTTTATTCAACTGATGAACTTGTTCATTATTTTTCACATAAAGATGTAGTAGAGGTACCAAAATTAGAAGAAAAGTATATCAAACACCCTGTTTTTGGCAGAGGTAAGATTATAAATGAAATAAATAATGAAAAATATCTTATTGATTTTGCTGATGAAGGAGAAAAAATAATAGATACTTCAATTGTTAAAATAAACTTTTTGTAAAAAAAATAATAAATTTCTATATGACTTTCTCTTTAAATTATCTGTCTTTTGTATTAAAATATAAATATGGACACAAAAAAAACAATAGAAGAAGAGAAATTATGGAATATTCTAAATCCAAAAAAATCAAATAGAGATTTCAAAATCACAATAAGATTTCAAAAACATCTATCAAAAAATTACGAAAAAGCACTCACAATTGCAAAAAAAAATAAATCCTTTATAGACCAAGGTAAAGGTGATTTTTATAAAGCATTTGTTAGTTTCTATCCTGAGGATGTTGAAAAATTATATCAGATATTTGAACTGGTAAAAAATCAGGAAACTACTAAATTTTACTTAAATAATAAACTTATCCCTTATATTCAGGACCTGTGGTTATTCTTAATGTGGTTTTACAAAATTAAATGAAATATATATATCAGATATTTTATTTCTAAATTCACTTGACTTTTTTTAAATATTAAATTATAAAAGTATCTTATAACATAATAGGAGGATTTTATGAAGAAAATTTTATTAATTCTATTAGTATTAACTTTATCCGCATTTTTTATAACCAGTTTTTCAGGGTGTGAAAAACTAAAGATAGATAACCTGAAAGCAAACAATCATCTAAAAAAAGCAAACAGGTTTTATACAGAGGAAAAATATAAAAAAGCAATAAATGAGTACCATGAAGTACTGAAACTTAACCCTGACCTTAAAGTAGCATATTTCTATATTGGTTCAAGCTATGCTTTACTTTATAGTCCATCAAAAACCACGGAAAAAAATGAAGAAAATGGAAAAAACGCTTTAGATTTTTTACTTAAAGCAAGAGAAGTTTCTGATAAAAAAATTGAAAATTTAGAAAATAAAGCAATAAGCAGCATAAGCCAAGAAAAAAGAGATACTATCAGAGGAGAGATTGAATTAAAGTATAAACCAATTGAGCAAAAAACCATAGAAGAAACAAAACAGATGTATAACATCAATATTGAAGAACTGCAAAAAAAGGCAGAACAAGAAACCAAGCCTGAAGCTAAGAAAGAAATAAATTTAGAGATAGAAGATCTTCAAAAAAGATTAACAAATAGCTTGAATAATAAGAAAAAAGATATTAAAGAAAAGGCAGACCATGAGTTTAATGAAAAAATAAGAGAATATTTCCCCAAAAAATTTGAAGAGTCACTTGAAGATGAAGCTACAAATAATAAAAAAATCGTTTTAGCTCTTGGTGATATTTATGACAAAATATCATCAGTTACAGAGGCAGAAGAAAAAAAAGAAAATTATTATAAAGAAAGTGAAAAATGTTATCTTACCATTTTAGAAAAAGCCAAATCTAATCCTCAATCTTATTATACTTTAGCTCGTTTTTATTTAAATCATGGGAGACTTACTGAGGCTGAAATGATGTATAAAAAACCAATTGAAATGGATCCTAAAAACTATCAAACATATCTGTTTTTAGCACAGTATTATGGAGATTCAAGACAATGGGATAAAGCAATAAAATATCATGAAAAAAGAATCTATGCTATTATGAACCCAGAAATTTTAGAATCCCAGAAAGAGGTTGAAGAAATTGGCCAAAAAATTGAAAATATAGATAAGATCAAAAATTTTATTGAAAATGTACTTAAGAAGAATAGAACCTTGCCAAAAAAAGCTAAGGCAAAATTAATGAAGGAAAAAATAAAGCAAATGGAAGAAATAGGCTCTATAGAGGATTTAAATAAAGAGTTAGAAGCAAAAAGAGGTGCGCTGCAAGAACTAATAAAAAAATCAGAAGAAGAGAGTATAAATCTCTCAGAAGAAAAAAAGAAATTATTAGCTGATGCTTATTATAGAGTTGGACATGTTTGCTGGAACAATAGCTATCAGACAAAACCTGGTGAAATGTCAGACAAAGAGAGACGCCCCCTTATTGCCAAGGGATTTGCTTCACTTGATAAATCCATTAAATTTAATCCATCTGATCCATTCCCATGGTCTTATAAAGCTTTGCTTTATTATCAAAAGAAAATAACTGAACCCTTAAAAAGTAAAGAATGGGATATAAAATATAAAGAGATGATTGAACAATTCAAAAAATTAAGAAAAAAACAGGCTCAAGCAGAAGAATACAAAAAACAACTTGAAGAAATGGGAAAATAACAAAGTTATAAAATAATAAATTAAGTATATATAACTACAAAAAGCCCTTCATCTTATCATTAGCAATAAGGTGTTATAAGGCCTGCATAAAAGTCAACCCTTATACGTATCTGGCAAGAAAAGCTCTGGAGAGTAAACCTTATAGCTAATTGAATGTAACTTAATTGTCAGTATAAAATCTTGATTATCTTACACCTATTGAGTATATTGAAACGAGGTTCGCTACATATTTTTACAGGAGTGAGTAAAGTGGATAGAATTTTTATGTTATTAAATTATTTGGCTATGATTGGGATCTCAGCTTTTTTGCTTTTTTTATGATGCTTATATTTATGTAAAAACCAATGATTCTATTTTTTTTTCATTAAATAGAGGATGCGTTCTGAACTGGGAATATTCTTTTGATCAAGAATATTGAAATTTG
>JAUXFB010000110.1 GCA_030620255.1 Candidatus Aminicenantota bacterium
ATTCATTGGCACAACCATCCAGTGTCTTCCTTTTAAATATTTAATATATCCCGGAATGGTTAATTCCTCTACTGGTTTTCCATTTGAAATAGATGGTTGGCCTGTTTTTGCTACTTTGCCCGCAATTCCCTTACCTATCCGGATCGGATTTTCAGTAAGTAAACGTTCTGTTTCATTTTTATCCTTTGAATCGCGAAAAAAACTTGCCTTTACCACCAGCTTATCAAACTCAATCAGTCTCAACAAACATGAATCAACATTAAAGGCTCTCACGCTTCTGCGAACAATATTATTAAGCACTTCTTTAAACTCTAATGTTGAAGAGAAGATTCTGCTTGCTTCATAAATATAGGAAAGATCTTCTTCACGCTGCTTTGATTGTTTGAACAGTTTGGCATTTTTAATAGCAATCCCAAGCTGATTGGCAATTGCTAATAGCAAATCTTTCTCTCTTTTAGTAAACTTATGATAACCATGATATACAATATTAAAAACTCCGAGAATTTTATCTTCAGACTTCAGAGGAACACTGGCAAAAGATTGGAATCCTTCCTTCTCAATCAAAGAACTGGTTGATCTTTTCTCTTTTGACACATCCTCTACAAAGTAAGGCTCATTTGACTCAACAACATATCCAGCAAATCCTTCTCCTAATTTCAGACTTTCAACTCCCCGGATAAACTCGGATGAGAATCCCCGATATGAAGAAAAAACCAATTCATTTTTCTGCTCATCCACTAAATATATCCCTCCTTTGTCAGCTCCAAGGACTTTTAAAGTTTCATCTAAAGTTTCGTTTAAAATTCTATCTAAATCAAGAGACTGTAAAACAGCGGAGCTCACAGCATTAAGAACAGAAAGGTCCTGTGCAATCTTTTTACTTTTCTCTCTCTGCTTTTTTAACTCCTCTGTACTCCTAACAATAAAGCCAACCGCAAAAATTAGCGAGAAAACAACCCCTAAGCCAAAACCTATGGGTGCAAACCATGTTACTGGACGGAGGAAAGGATAGTCAAGGTTATGTATGCCATTTAAAAGAAAACCATAGAATATCAATAAAGTAGAAACAGTTTTTTTATGCTTTTCCAATCTGTAAATAAAGTAAGCACTAATGAGAAAACCTCCCCCGTTTATTAAAGAGGAAGGAAAGGCCCCCCAGAACCATTCTCTAACTACATAAACTCCATAAAAGGATGTGACAACTGCCAGAAGAGAAAGTGAAATCGCCATCAAAGACCAGATGGAAAAACGTAAACCAAAGATTGAAAACAAAGGGTGGGTTTCCTTCTTCATTTTCTCAATACTAATTAAGAATGCAACTGCTGTAAAAGCATACACACAGTAGGCGAAAAAATGGAAAATATCACCATTGGTTTCAACGAGAATCAGTTCCAGAATGTTATGTAAAAAGAAAAAGAACCAACCAATTGACCACCATAAAATCGCTTCCTCTTTAGTCTCAAAATATTTTATTAATAATATCAGGGCAACACCAAGCTTAAAACCACCATCAACTGCAATAGCTTGGGCTAACCATTCCATTCTAATTCCTCTTTATTCTTTTATTTATAATACTTTTTATAAACATTGTTTTACACATAAACTCGAATAAAATATTATAAAAAAAATAAATATTTTTTTCAACTTTGAACTTTGAAAAACTTGCGTAACTTTTTCAATGCTTTATGTTTTGTACTTCGAACAGTCTGAACATCAATACCCAATAGTTCAGAAATTTCTGAAGTATCCATACCTTTATCAAAAAGAAGATGTAATACAAGTTTTTGACGAGAAGATAACAAAACATAAGGAATGTTAATTGAAGAAACTTTTGAATCTTCATATACAATTGAATTTACAATTTCCTGTTCAATTGATACTGTTTTAGGCTTGCTTTTTCTTAAAAAGTCAATTGTTGTACTTCTTGCAACAATAGCTAACCAGGTAGCCAAAGAAGCTTTTGAAGATCTATAAGATCTTAATAAGTGATAATCTTTCTTTATAAGACGTATAAACACCTCTTGTACAACCTCTTTTATATCCCATTTGTCAATCTGTTTAATATGAAGAGAAAATATTTTAAAAACCGATGAATATATAACAGCGGAAAAATGCTCAACAAATACATCCCACTCTCGTTTATCTCCATGAACCAATCGTTTGATATTTATATTTATTTTTTCACCCATTTTAGGAGATATTAATCAGGCCTACACATTATACATTCTTAAACTCATACCATAATGTAGGTCTTATCTTTCCAACTTATCTTTTGCCTACCCTATCTTTTGCTTTTCTAAATAGTAAATTTATAATATTTTTTAATTTTGCACCCTGATACTTTTTAACCATAATCACAGTATGACGGCATTTTTTTGCAACTCTTTCAGGAATACTACCAAATATTAATTGCTGCATCAAACCTTCTCTTGCTGCACCAAGAATACATACATCATATGTTTCAGTCATTTTAAGTATTCCAGAAGAAATACTTTTAGACTTAACTAATTTGCCCTCGACATTTTTGACTTTATCCTTTATTAAAGCAATACTATCATCAACTCTTTGCTGATAAATATTCCTCTCTTCAAAAGAAATACCAGGTGGTATTATCATTGTTACATTGATATTGCTTTTATATGCTTCAGAAATTGCAGCAGCTATTTCTAAGGCATACTCTGCATGCGGGCCACCTGACGTTGGAAGAAGAATATTTTTCATCTTATCAAGATGGACCATTTTTATCATAACCACATCACATTCTGCACTCATAACAACATCATCGAGAACACTACCAAAAACAGAACCTCTGGTATTGCTAAAACCTTTCCATCCCATTACCATAAGGTCAACATCTCTTTCTTTGATTGTATCAACAATAGCATTGTTTACACTGTGACCTATCCTTATCAATGTATTAACAACTACATCCTTTTTCTTACCAAATTCAACAGCCTTGTCCATTATATCTTTAAATTCATCTATAAAATCTTTGCCATCAACAACAGGAAGTTGGTCTGGAACCCTTATAACCCCTAGAGCAAGAATCTCGCCATCTTTAGGTTTTGCTATTGATGAAGCAATTGTTATTAAATCTTCAATATGATCAGGGTGGGAAATAGGCACAAGTATACGAAAACCCGCTTTTGTTGGTAATTTTTCCTCATAAACAATTAATGCTTCTGCTCTCTCTTTTTCTCTTCCCTTTGAATAACTGAAATAAATAAAAACACCTGAAACAAGCCAGATTAATGTAGCACCCCATGCTATTGGGCTTAGATGGAAAAGAAAATAGCCAAGTATAAGCTGTAATACAATTGCAAGCATAGGAGTAAAAGGAACAAGAGGAACTCTAAAATGCCTCTTGGCTTTTGATTTTTTCTTTCTCAATTTTATTAAAGTCCAGTTAACTTGAATAAATAGAAGTATAAACATTATAGCTGCTGCTGCTGCAACATCTTCTATAGGAAGAGCAAGTGCCATAAATATAATCAGAAGTACAGAAATAAATACAGCCATATATGGAGTTCTATTAGATTTATGGATTTTCCCAAATATATCAGGCAAATTTTTATCTCTTCCCATTGCAAAAGAGACTCTTGATGATGAATAGACTGTTGCATTAAGAGCAGACATGGTTGCAAAAAGGCCTCCTAATAGCATCATCAAATAGCCCAAAGGCATAAATTGTTGTGCAGCCTGTACCATAGCTCGCTCTTTTGAGAAAGACAGATAATCCCAGACTTTAACAATTTCAGGATGGGATTGTTTGATAATTTCTGGTATTTCAACAGCGCCAAGAGCTACAAATCCAACAATAATATAAACTGGTACAACAATTAAAAGGGATATAAAAATCGCTTTAGGAATATTTTTTTCAGGTTTTTTTATCTCTTCACCACTTTGAACTATAATTTCATAACCCTCAAATGCAATATATGTTAAACCCATTGCACCAAGCACACCTGCAAATCCCTTTGTCATAAAAGGCTCAAACTTTGCAGTCCATTCTGGATTGTTAAGAATAACAATAAGTCCTGAAATAGCAAAACCACCCAAAATGATTACTTTGAGAACTGTAATAAAACTTCCCCATTTCCCAGTTTCTGATGCTCCTTTAAAGTTTACATATGCAAAAAGAATTGCAACTATAACTGCAAGTATCTTCTGAATAATAATGTAATCATTTTCAACACCTGGAAATACCATGTCAATAATAGGAGTAATGATCTTATCAACTCTTAAAAAACGTAAAGCTTCCCAGAAGTAATATCCAAATCCAAGTATATAGAGGCTGCATGCAACTGCATGCGCAAACCAGCTCATCCACCCTGCCTGGAAACCATGAAGCCCACCCATTCCTTTTTTTACCCAAAGATAGCCTCCACCTGCCTCAGGAAATGAAGACCCAAGTTCAGCATAAGATAAAGCTGTTAAAAGCGTTACAAAACCATTTAAAGCAAAAGCCAGAATTAAGGCAGGTCCTGCATGTCCAGCAGCTATTCCAGTAAGAACAAATATACCAGCTCCTATCATTGCTCCTACACCTATCATTGTAACCTGAAAAAGACTCAGATCTCTGCTGAGCTGGGTTTGATGAAAGCTTGGATTAATATCTAATTTAATGCTATTTTTACTCATAAATTTTTATTCAAAATATGTGAATTTTCTCCTTTATCTCCTCCAATGGCCCGGTCGCCATTCCCATCTTCCTCCTCTTTTTACCCAATGTCCTCCAACCCAAACTCTACCAGGTCTCTTTTTTGCCCAATACCCATTAACCCAGTACCAGTTACTATTTCTCCATTTCCAGTGCCCTTGAACCCAGAAATGGTTTGGGCCCGGAGCAATTGATCTGACTATTCTTTTGGGAGGCGGCGGCGCATATCTTGGCCTTACTGTAACGCATCCCATAATAGAAATTATAAATGTAATAAAAATTAAAGAAGTTAAAAATTTTTTAATCATAATCTCCTCCTTTCCTTATCATAATAAAACAAAGTGAAATTGATTTTCAAGCATTTTTTATAAAAATTCACATTACTTTTTTAAATCTATAGCAATTAAAGTATTTGGATCATCCATTTGTAAACCTCAGTGAACAAATATAACTATTTATAATTTGAATGTCAATATATGTATTTATCCAAAATCCACCACCTAAATTTGGATATTTCCCCAAAATCAAGATCAAGCAGGCGTGTCGGCTTCCCTTTGAACGGCTTGCGAATCCCATTTCTCGCCAATATCGGAAATGGGATGAGACGCTCCCAAAAACGATAAACGTTTTTGGGTAAAGTAAAAAGGGATAGCGACTATAGACTGCGAAAAATTTGATGGTGAATTAAGGTTATCTCACTTAAAAACATCCAATTTAAGCTTGTTAATGAATTTGTCAGTCAAAGTAGTACCAAAGAAAAAGACCATACCGTCAGCACCTTCTTCTCTTGCTAATTTTACTTCCTGAACCACACCTTCGGGAGTGTTTATGTTATGTGATGAACGTATTCCAATACCTGAATAAACAAGGCATTTCCCGCTTGCTATTATTACGGCTTTTTTAACAGATTTTCTGAACATACCAAGATTATTAGTGTATTGCATAGGGCAGATAATATCAACAAGTCCTTCTTTTGCCCAA
>JAUXFB010000315.1 GCA_030620255.1 Candidatus Aminicenantota bacterium
CCGCTCCATTCCCGATAGATTTACCATATAGATTAATTCAATTATATTCTTTCGCAACTGATATTATTTTAGATCCATTTATGGGAAGTGGGACAACTGCAATTGCTGCACTAAAAAGTAATAGAAATTTTGTTGGTTTTGAGATTAACGAGGACTACATAAGATTAACAAAAACAAGAGTCGAGCCTTATAGGAGCATGTTTAATCTTGTTTGAAAATAAAACACATAATAAAGTTGCACCTGACCGGTATTCCGCTGTGCTCCATTGCGGCGGGACATAAATATAGGCAGACACCTATTTATAAAGTAATTATTTCATAGTCTTACTCTTCTGTGTTGTTTAAAAAACAAGAAGGATCTTCTGCAAGGTAATCTCCTGTATATGCCCATGCTCTTCCCCTGCACCCTCCACACATCTTTCTATATTTACAAGTTTTGCATTTCCCTTTCAGAGTATTTTCACGGTTTCTTAAGTTATTTAATACTGTACTGTTTTTATAAATATATTCAAGAGATTGTTCTCTTACATTACCAGCATTTACTTCAACAAATGGGCATGGCCAAACATCTCCATTAGCTTTAATGTAAATAAAACCCCTTCCAGCAGCACAACCAAAAAAAACTCTTTCTGCTATGAATTTCCAGAAAGATGAAGTTTTATTATTTTTTTCCAAAAGATAGGGCCAGTATTGAGGACCTGCAACAGGTTCAACTATTGCAGATATTTTTTTTTGTTTTTCTGCGAGGAATTTTAATAGTTTCTCATTTTTGTTTACTTTTAGAGATGCATCTTCTATTTTATTTCCCCTTCCAACAGGAACGAGCTGGTACATTAAATAGATGCCAGTGCCTAAATCCTCTCCCATTTCAAGTAGTTTTCCTAAGGTTTCAAAATTGTATTCCATTGCAGTTGTGTTTATTTGAATGAGAATACCTGCTTTTGCTGCATTTTTTATTCCCTGCACAGCTTTAGAAAAAGCCTCGGGATGTTTTCTTATATAGTTGTGGATATTTGGGTCAGAAGAATCAAGGCTGACTGCTACGCAAAAAACCCCGGACTGTTTTAATTTAAATGCCATTTCTTCTGTAATTAAAACTCCATTTGTTGCAATAATATTTATTAATCCAGCTTTTTTTGAATAATTAAGAAGCTCAATTATATCAGGGCGCATAAGAGGTTCTCCTCCTGAATATACAATCGTTTTGAATTCTTTCATGTTCGCTATTTCATCTATCAATTTTTTACCCTCTTCTGTTGTGAGTTCATCTTTTGCTGGTTTACCACCTGCTGCATGACAGTGTATGCAGTTAAGATTACATGCATTGGTTACTTCCCACACTGGATGAGGAGGATAGCCAATACATCCCATTCCCCATGCCCCTGCTGCAACTGGAATGGTTTTGAAACTGTATTTAAATAGCCATTTGTAAAAATATTTCCATTTAATGAGATTTTTGAATAAAAATATACTTATGAATTGTTTAAGAATAGAGGAAGGAGGCCATAGTATTGATAGAATAGTTTTTATCTGAAAGTTAGATGTTTTATCTTTTTTCAATTTATTAAAATGTTAAATAATGTAAACCCAAAATATAAGACAGAGTGGTTCCAAGATTGACAATGATATTTAGTCCACAGATAAACTCAAGTTGTTTTTTATTATAGTTTTTATTTTTTAAAACCATTATGATTAGAAAAATGGATATAATAAAGAAAGGAGTGTAAAAAAAGAGTATCTCTTTTGGGAAACCTTTAATTATTGATATTATTACAAAAATGTGTTGGAGTATTGATATAAAGACATATAAAAGAGCACCTTTTTTTTTACCTATGCGCACAAGTATGTTTGTTTTACCTGCTATTTTGTCTGGTTTATAGTCAGGAAATTCGTTTAAAAGAATTACATTTATTATAGATAATCCAATAGGAATTGATATCCAGAAGATGATTGAAATAAGGAATCCAGATTGTAGATAAAATGAAACAGCAATGGGAAGCCAACCATAACAGTAACCAATTAAAATTTCCCCATATCCCCTTTTCACCCATCTTAGAGGGGGATTGGAGTAGAAAAAGCCAAATATGATCCCACTTACTCCTAAAGGTATGGTCCAGATCCCTGTTTTAAAGTAAAATTGGAGGAGTAAGCCTATACATATAGCAAAAGTTATAGAAATATAAGAAGTGATTTTTATATATTTTTTTGGAATTATACCTTTTGCTGGAATTCCAGATCCACCGGAAAATTTATTTCTTTTGTTCAGTTTATCCGAAAGTATATCCTCTTTAATATCATAGTATTCCCCGTTAAGATAGGTTGATATCATTATGAATATTACTGCTGCGCAGCTCAGTAAAAACATTAATATATTAAAATCTCCATAAATTTTTTTATATAATAGAGCTCCAAGTATAAAGGGAAATATTCCAACTGATAGAAAAGGGACTCTTGAAAGCTTTAGCCAGGCAACGAATTTATTTTTATTTAACACTTCAATCTTTCTATTCTTTGAATTCTGATTAAACCAGTCTCTTAAAATTTATAAAAATTAAAGTCTATTTTATAATAATTTATAGAAATATTCAATATAAATTAATATACTAAGTGATAATTATAAAAAG
>JAUXFB010000232.1 GCA_030620255.1 Candidatus Aminicenantota bacterium
TAATCATATACTAGAGAATTGCTCTAGAAATAAAGTAATTAACGAGTTAACAAAAGGAAAATTTGAACTTAAAAAGAAATGCACCATTCCACTAGATATGAACCAAAAAAGTCCTACATTAACAACCTTACCAGATGATTACATCCATTATTCTGAACCACGGATTTTAACCGTCAGGGAATATGCTAGAATTCAAACATTTGATGACTGGTTTGAATTCAGGGAAAAATACACAACAGGAGGTAAATTAAGAAAGATTGAAGTGCCAAGATATACACAAGTTGGAAACGCTATTCCACCTCTTTTTGGTGAACAAGCAGGAATTATATTGGCTCAACTTTTAAAATAATATTATGACAGAAAAATTACAATTTAGAGTTAGTTCGGCTACAAAAAGTATTTTAGGCAAGGACTTAATTATAGATAAAAATATTGCTATTTTTGAATTAGTAAAAAATTCTTACGATGCTTGCGCAAAGGAGGTTAATATCCACATTTCTGATGAAAAAATTATAATCATCGATGATGGGGACGGCATGGATATAAATAACATAAAAAATAAATGGTTATTTATTGGATATTCAGAAAAATTGGATACGCAGAATATTATAAAAAGAAGCTGTAAAAGAAGAACTTTCGCAGGAGCAAAAGGGATCGGAAGACTCGCGTGTGATAGACTTGGGAAAGACTTAAAACTTATATCTATAAAAAATGATAAAGTTGAGCAACTTGATGTTAAATGGGGAGATTTTGAAAAAGATTCAAAAATAGATCTAACAAAAGTAGATATTAAACACGAAACTTTAAACAGAAATCCTTATCCAAAATTAAAACATGGAACTATTTTAGAAATTACTATGCTAAGAGAAGAGTGGATAGATGATGATTTAGACGACCTAAAACAACACTTAACAAAACTCATTAGTCCAGTAACAGAAGATTTAGATGAATTTAAAATTTTTGTCCATTACAAAGGAGAACCTAAAAAAGAAATTAAAAACTTTATTTTTAGTAGGCTAGGATTAAAAACCACCCAAATAGATGTTTCTGTGTCAGAAGATGGAAAGCTTATCACTACAGAACTAATAGATAGAAATGATAAAATTTATAAGATAGTAGAAAAAAATAAGTGGAGTGAAAAAATATCAAATATTAAATTACAGCTTTTTTATCTAAATAGACCCACAAAAATATCATTTCATCATTTAATAAAAATTAGAACCGTAGATTTTGGTTCTGTATTCCTGTATAAAAATGGATTCAGAGTTTTTCCTTATGGAAAACCGGGTGATGATTCACTAAGAATAGATAGACGTAAAACTCAGGGGTATGCCCGTTATTTAGGTATAAGAGATATTATAGGCTATATTATTATTGAAAATAAAACAGATGAATTTAAAGAAACATCAAGTCGTGATGGTGGGCTTATTAATACAAAGGGATATCAAGAGTTAAAAGAATTCTTCTTTGAAAAAGCCCTAAAAAGATTAGAAATATATGCAATTGACACATTAAACTGGACATATAATAAGAAAGAAGAAAAAGAATTCTTTCCTCAAGAGAAAAAAAATGAAATAAGGAAATTAATTCAGAAACTTACTGAGTCAAGTGACTTTATAAGTTTGGAATATGATTATTCAAATATTGAAGAAAAGATTGAAAAAAAAGTAAATGAAGGTTTTCAAGGTGCAAGTGGAGTACTAAAAAAAGAAGCGACAAAAACAGGAGATGAAAAACTTTTAAAAGCTGTAAGAAAGATCGAGAAAGTTCAAAAGGAACAAACAAATATAATTAAAAAGCAAGAAGATAAAATAGAAAAAGGAGAAGATCAAGTATCTGCTTTAAGAAATTTTACTAGTAAAAATCTGAAAAACCTTCAAGGTTATCACCATCAAATTAGTATTACCTCTAAGACAATAAATAACTATATATTACATGCTTTTAACGCTATAAATGCTCAAAAATATGAAAAATTAGAAAAATATTTGCAAAAAATAAAAAAAGAAAATGATAAAATTAAGACCATAGCAAGATTTGCAACAGGAAGCGGCATGAATGAACTTGCAACAAAAAAAGAAAGAAGCCTAAATCATATTGTAAAAAAATATATAGAAAATGATTATATTCCTGTAGCAGCTGACGGTTTAAAAATTTCTGTAAGAGATAATATAACTAAAGATTTTATTGCCACATTTAGACCTTTTGATATTTCAGTCATATTTGATAATTTGCTTGATAATGCAAAAAAGGCAAAGGCAAAAAATTGTGATATTGAGCTATATGGAGATGATAAAACTTTGGAAATTTTTGTGAGAGATAATGGATTAGGAATAAATAAAAAATTTCAAAATAATACAGATAAAATTTTTGATTTAAAAACTTCTTCTACAGATGGAGCAGGGGTGGGTTTATTTCATGTCAAAGAAATACTGAAATCTGTTTTCAGTGCCAATATTTCTGTTGCATCTAATAAAGAAAAAAAAGGTGTAACTTTTACATTAACTTTTACTAAATAATTATGAACTTAAAATATAGAATTTTATGGGTCGAAGATGATAAGGAGTGGGTAGAATCGGAAATTGAATTTATTGAAGACTATCTAGAAAAGTATGGTTTCCTGCTTGAATATGAAAATCCGGAAAAATATGAAAAAAACGATTTTTCTCAATTTGATATAATCGTTGTTGATTATAATCTTGCCAACGAAGAAAAGGGACAAAATGTTATTGAGATGATTAGGAAACAAGAACTTTACACTGAAATACTATTTTACTCTATCGATGGAGAAGATCAGTTAAGAGGGCTGGTAAAAGATCTGGATGGGATTTATTGTGCAAGCAAGGATTCTTGCAGGGAGAAACTAGAAGGATTAATAAAAACAACTATCAGAAAAACTCAAGATCTAAATAATCTTCGTGGTTTAGTTATGGCCGAAACTAGTGAATTGGATGAAATGATGAAGGAAATTTTAAAATTATTAGCAGAAAAAGATAAAGTTGAGGGTGATAAAATTATGGAAGTAGAAAAAAAGATTTTTGAATGGTATGAAAAAAATAATAAAGAGTTAAAAGAATATAAATTACCCGGTGATTTTTCAAAACTAGTAAATTCAAAACATTTCACTTCTTTCGTATCACATACAACACTTTGTAGTTTTTCTAAATGTGCGAAAAATAATATTGAAAAAAAACAAATTATACCTTATGGAGATGAAATAATTCCGCTTAGAAATAAGTTGGCTCATAAAAATGAATTTGAAAAATTAAAAGAAGTTGATTTTATAAACATCAGAAAAGATATTCAAAAATATAAAGAGTTTTTTCAAAAAATTATAGATGACTTAAATGCTTAAATTCACATTTTTTTCACTATAGTAAATGGATAAAAAGAGACTTGAAAATAGGTCTCTTAACAACATAGTTAAAAGAAGTTTTTGGCAAATCCAAAAATTTGTTTTCATGAGATTAAATCAGGCATATCCAAAAATTAAATCATATTCTAACGAACTATCAGGGAATTCATTCTTTCACATTTACTCATTATTCTCTCGTTAGCTTTAATTATTAA
>JAUXFB010000027.1 GCA_030620255.1 Candidatus Aminicenantota bacterium
TGCCAACAAAAGGTCAAATTTTAATTGATTCAGTAAATATAAACCTAATCCCCAGGAAAAAACTGTATAGGCTGCGAAGAAAAATTGGTATTGTTTTTCAAGATTTCAAACTTCTCAATAACCGCACTGTTTATGAGAATATTGCAATACCGCTGGTTGTAAGAGGTCACAGGAAATCTTATATAGATAAAATGGTTAAAAACAGTCTATCTCTTGTTGGGTTAAACCATAAAAAAAATTATATAACCTCACATATATCAGGTGGTGAACAACAGAGAGTTGCAATAGCAAGAGCAATAGCTGGAAATCCAAAAATAATTATTGCAGATGAACCAACTGGAAATCTTGATACAGAACTTTCAATTGAAATCTTGAAAATTTTTGAAAAAATCAACAATAATGGCGTTACAGTTTTAATAGCAACTCATGACAATAACCTTATAAAAATGTTTTCAAAAAAAACAATAGAACTTAAACAAGGTAAACTTGTTTCATATCCAAGCATGGAAGAACAACAATGGATTTATTAAAAAAGTCACTTATAAATGCAATCAATAATATATTAAGAAATAAATTAATAAATTTTTTATGCCTTGGGATTATTAGCTTTACCCTCTTAACTCTTGGAATTTTTAATTATATTTCCTATAACCTTGAAATATTCACACAAAATTTTTCAAAGAATGTTGAAGCCATATTTTATCTTAAAAATGATGTAAAAGAAAAAGAAATTAAAGCTCAAATTAGCAAGATAAAAGAGAATTTACTTATAGATGAAATAATTTATAAGTCAAGAGATGAAGCGGAAACAAATTTTTTAGCTCAATTTCCGGAATTAAAATATATACTTTCAGAATTTGACAAATCTCCTTTTCCTTCCTCAATTGAGATAAAGTTCAAACAAAAAGAATCAAATTTAACAACAAAAATAATCTCCTTTATAGAGGATATTGAAAAAACAGATATTATTGAAAGCAAACAGGTTAATATAGATTGGGCAAAGAAGGTTTTGTATATAAAAAAATTTATTTCAATTACTGGGATCTTCCTAAGCGGAATTCTGTTCTTTGTTTCAATTTTTATAATCTACAATGTAATAAAATTAAATATACTTTACAGAAAAGAAGAGATAGATATACTACAATTTGTAGGTGCAACAGATTGGTATATAAAATTTCCATTTATTATTGAAGGAGCTCTTATGGGCTTATTAGGTGGTTTAATAGCAGGATTTCTGTTGATTATTTCAATAAAACTAATTCCATCCTATTCAGATTTTATTGCAAACATGCTTAAAGAAATTATAAGTTTTAAAAAAATTCCTCTCAAAATCTTAATTAGATTACTTTTTTTTGGAACTATTATTGGATTAATTTCCTCTTTATTTTCCCTAAAAAAGTTTTTTAAAAATTAATAAACACAATCTATACTATTACTCTTCTTACAATATCAATGACAGTTCCATCAACCCATTTAATAGCAGCCACAACTTCTTCACCTAATTTTGGTTTTTCAGGTTTTCCACACATTTTTTCAGCCTCTTCTTTTAACTCATGAATTGTCTTTATAGGCAAGTTTGAACCTTTCATCTTTTTAATTAAATCTTTGCGGATCGGATTAATAGCTATTCCTCTTTCAGTTACAATCACATCAATTAATTCACCGGGTCCACACAAAGTTGTTACTTCATCCTTGATCACTGGGACACGGTCCCTAAATAAAGGAATAGGCAACATTGTACATTTTGCACTAAGACAATTCTGCCACCCCCCTATTCCATGCAACATATAACCATCAGAATGAGTAACAACATTTCCATTAAAATTCACATCAACTTCAGTTGCACCCAATACTACTACATCAACCATAGAAGCAAAATTTCCCTTTCCATGGTAATTATAGCTTGTAAATGGGCTTGTATCTTGATGAAAAGGATTATCTCTCATTGAACGTACTCCTTCAAGATCAAAAGTCTGGCCATCAAGAATAAAATCTGTCAATCCCTGTTCAAGCATTGATGTAAGATATTGAGTTGAGCCTCCCCTTATAAACCTTGCTTTAATATCATTTCTTTTCATGATCTCCTCTAGGAATACTGCAAAAGCCAATGATGTTCCTCCTGCACCTGATTGAAATGAAAAACCATTTTTTACAATTCCTGCTTCAAATGCAAATCTTGCAGACATCTCTGCAATAAGAAGTCTATCAGGACTTTTCGTTAATCGAGTTGTTCCGGAAACAATTTTAGAAGGGTCACCTATAGTATCTACTTTTACAACATAATCAACATAATTTCCCTGAATTTGCCATGGAATACATGGAAATGGTTCTAAATTATCTGTGACAATTATTACTTTATCTGCATATTGAGAATCTGCAAGTGCGAATCCAAGTAACCCGCAAGCTGCTGGCCCTCTCAAACCATTAGCATTTCCAAAAGCATCAGACGCTGGAGCAGCAAGAACAGCGATATCTATCTTTACCTCTCCATCCTGTACTGCTTGATAACGCCCTCCATGAGAACGTAGAACAGCAATACCTTTCATCTTACCTTCAGAGCAGAATTTTCCTAAAGGACCGTTCATACTCCCTTCAACATGATGGATAGTTCCATCTTTAAGATATTTAATAATAGGTTCATGGCATGGAAATGATGCTGAAGGCAACCATACCAGATCCTTTATACCCATTTCACTTGCAATTTTAAAAATTTCATTTACAACTAAATCACCATTTCTTAAATGATGATGTGTTGAAATAACCATTCCATCTTTTAATCCTGCTTTTATTAATGCTTCCTTTAAACTTGAGACCAATTTATTACCATCAGCAGGATAATTAACCGAAGAATAAATTTTAGGAGCATATTTCCGACCCTCAGGTATATACTTTCCCAGCCCTTTAAATGGTGTTGCAGATTTTCCATTTATCTCTTCTGGGACCATTCTCCCAACAGCATTTGTTACCATATTATCATACTTTTTCATATTCATCCCTCCAATTCTCAGTGATAATTCCCTCTTTTCGCACAATCTCAATAGTTCTCAATGCTCGTTTTACAACAGGAGGATCAATCATTTTACTACCAAGAGACACAACCCCAAGCCCTAATTTTTCAGCTTTTTCAAACGCAACAACTATCTTTTTTGCTTTCTCAATCTCTTTTTCATCAGGAATAAAAGCCTTATTTACAATAGCAATTTGACGTGGATGAATGCAGCCTTTTCCATCAAAACCAAGAGATTTAGCCTCAACAGAACTTTCCATTAATCCATGCATATCACTTACATCCGAAAAAACAGTGTCAATAGCCTGTATTTCAGCAGCTTTTGCAGCATTTACAACCATTGATCTTGCAAAAAAACTTTCCTTACCTTCATTTGTTCTCTGTGTACCAATATCTGCTGTGTAATCTTCCAGACCAATAGCAAGAGCTACATTTCTTTTTGAAGCCTTTGCAATTGAATATGCATTTATAGCTCCAAGAGCACTCTCAATAATTGGCATAAAAAAGACATCTCCTGTTTTTTCTGAATTTATACTTGAAAAAATTTCATCCACTTTTTTATCAATCTCTTGAATCTGCTCTGGGCTTTCAACTTTAGGTATTAAAATAAGATCCACTTTCTGAGGTAAAACCTCTTCAAGATCTTTATAACCTAAAGGGAGCCGATTGATACGAACCATCTTTTCTGAACCCATAAAATCTATTGACCTCAAAGCATTTCTAACCAAAATTCTTGCATCATCTTTTTTACCAGGATGAACTGAATCTTCAAGATCAAGAATTAATCCATCCGCATTATGAATAGCCGCATTTAAGAATAATTTTGGTTGATCTCCAGGAAGATATAACCTTGAACGCCTTAATCTATTACGTGAACTTGAAATTATTGGGTGTTTCATTTCTTTTAAATATTTCTTGTCTTTATCAAGGCCTAATTTCCTAACAACTGATTCTACTCTTGCCATTATAACAAAAGGAATTGCTCCTGAATCTTCAATTTCAATCTCAGCATTATTTATCTCGAAAAAAGCCATCATATTATTAACCAAATCTATTATAGAATTTCCATACATAACACTTACCTTACTTCTTAACTCTATTTTTATTCCATTCATTGAGGTTAAGTTAATCCCCACCCAGCAATCTGATCTTACTCTCTCACCTTTATTACCAGCTTCTGAATATGATAAATTCATTCATAGCCTCCTGAAATAAATACTTATTAAATCTTAATATCAATATTCATTCCTCTTATCTTTTTACTAATATAAAAGGACTTCAAAAATATCAATTTAGAATTCTTTGATTTTATATACAACTCAACCAAAGAGGTTTCCCAATTTCTTTTATTTTGCTCAAATGCCTCTTTTGAAGAAGCTCTATAACCAAATCCTGCAACTAATTCGATCTTTTTACTCTTTTGACCTGGTTTTAAAGGCTGTTTTAACGTCATTTTAAAGTTATCACCAATAAACTTCCCTGTATTTACAAACTTAAAAACTCCAAGAAAAAAAATATGCTTCAAATCTCTTTCTCCAATATTTTTAACATAAAAAGAGATGTAAGGCACTAAAATAATACCTTTAAAATCATCTTCATCTACCTTTTTTTTTACAATCCACTGACTTGAAATTCCTGAAATTTGAATTGAGGATTTTAGCTCTTCAACAGTAATAGGCTTATTAAAAACATGGAATTTAAAAATAAGAAAAATAATAATTGAAATAGAAATAAAACCAAAAGAAAACCAGAACTTAGAATTAAATATTCCTGGTTTCATATATTCTTCTAAAATAATATTTTCTGAATCTACTATTTTTTTTTCTTTATCAGACATTTCTTAAATACCCTCTTTTGAAAAATTATCTACTAAATCTAATAAATCTCATCAATAATTAAAAAATTACAAAATATATTAAATCTATTTAGAGTAAGTTTTATTATAACATAATTTTAATAATCGATAAAATAAATTAAGTAAATTTATAACCATAAAATATCTAACTATTGATATGCTCCCATTTTCACGTTTATCTCTTTTTGTTTGACAGAATTATTGATTTTAATTATAATTCAAACTCTTTATTCTTCACCTGCAAATGGCTAAAGGAGGTTAAATATATGTTTAAGAAAAGTACATTATTTCTTATTATATCTCTTTTATTATTTGAAATATCATTAATATCTTATAACATTAAACCTCAAAAACTCAAAATAAATTTTTGTGAAAGGTTCCGCTTTGTTAGTTGGGATAATGCAATAAACCTTGATGACAGCTCAGATAGCACATATTCTTTTACTCGCCATCGCACAAGTATTTCTCTTGAATACCTTCCTTCAATAAAATTTGAACTGGGACTTAAACTTACAAATGAGTTCAGAGTTTACCTGTCCCCTTCTGATAAGAAATTCAATTTTAATGAAATTTTTTTCGATCAACTCTACATTAAATGGAAACATCTTTTAAATCTACCAATAACACTTACTTTAGGAAGACAGAACATCATGCTTGGAGAAGGTTTTGTATGTTTTGACGGACAGCCTTTAACCGGGTCAAGATCTGCCTATTTTAATGCTTTAAGAGCTGATTTTAAATTGTCCCCAAATCATAAGATAATCTTATTTTATTCTTACGTACCTGAAAAAGATGATCTTTTACCCATATTGAATAACCAGGACCAGCATCTTATTGAACAAACTCACACAGGAATCGGATTATATTACACAGGAAAACTTAATAAAACTGGAATTGATGCTTATTATATAAAAAAAGATACTGATGTTAATGAAAATTACCCCATAAAATCTAAAATTGATACATTTGGAGCCAGGGTTACAAGCCAAGTTTCTGAAAAACTTGGATTTACAGTTGAGTATGCTCTTCAATCAGGATCTTATGGTAATCTTATACGCAAAGCTTCTGGATGCTACTTTCACATTGATTACAGCACTGAAGATATTTTACCAATCCTGAATAAAGTCACATTTGGTGGGATCTTACTAACAGGAGATGATCCAAATACAGAAAAAATAGAAGCATGGGACCCTGTTTTTTCAAGATGGCCCAAGTGGAGTGAATTATACATTTATACATTGATCAGAGAAAATAGCGTTGCATATTGGAGCAACCTTAATTCAATTTATTTTACACTTTCTTCTACTTTTTCAGAAAAGATTAATTTTAAACTTTCTTTTTACCACATGAGAGCTAAACACCCTGCACCTTTGAGCAATTTTCCAGGAGGAACAGGGAAAATAAGGGGGAATCTCATTATCGGAAAGCTTACCTTTGAGATCAATAACAATCTTACCAGCCATTTTGTGTGGGAGAACTTTAATCCGGGGAACTTCTATTTTGATGAAGCAGACATATATAACTGGTTAAGATTTGAATTAATGTTAAGTTTTTGATAAATTTATTCTATGTTAAGTTTATTTTCCTCAAAATAGAAATCTAAAGGAGACTTAAATGGCTGCTAAAATTATTGTTATTGCATTGTATTCAATAATGATCATTGTTTTTGGTGTAATAGGTTTAAGAAAAACCAAATCATTTTCAGACTTTTTTTTGGGAGGGGGAAAAATCGGCCCATGGATGACTGCTTTCTCTTATGGCACAGCGTATTTTTCAGCAGTCCTTTTTATTGGATTTGCAGGTAAAATAGGATGGAATTTCGGATATTCAGGACTATGGATAGCTTTTTTTAATGCCTTTGTTGGGGTCCTTGGAGTCTGGGGGCTACTTGGTTGGAAAATAAAAAAAATCTCTATTGAATACAAAATATCCACAATGAATGAATTTCTTGAAAAACGTTACAATAGTAAATTTTTAAAACTATTTGGCTCTATTTCTATTTTCATCTTTATGATTCCCTATTCTGCAGCAGTGTTTATGGGACTGTCCTATTTATTCAAATCGAATTTTGGAATTGAATACTGGCAGGCTCTTGCCTTTATCGGGTTATTTACTGCAATTTATATGGTTTTGGGTGGATATAGATCCATAGCAATGATTGATACAATGTTTGGAATAATTATGTCAATAGGAGTCTGTATCTTGTTATTCAGCACACTAAATAAGGGGAATGGGCTGATAAATATTACTGAGATGCTTTCGAAAATAAGTCCAAAATTAACTCAGGTGATCGGTCCTCCAGGGTTCTGGCCTCTCTTTTCTTTAGTATTTCTTACAAGTGTTGCTCCTTTTGCAATGCCTCAACTGATCCAGAAATTCTATGCAATAAAGGATAAAAAGTCTATAAGAACTGGTATGATTGCATCAACATTTTTTGCCATACTAATTGGAGGAGTTGCTTATTTTATAGGCTCTACTACAAGAATCTTTTTATCCCCTAATGCAAATCCAAATGCTTTTTTAGATGGGAAACCCGTTTACGACATACTAATGCCAGAATTGTTATCAAAAGTAATACCTGAATCACTGTCTGTTCTTATCCTGTTGTTAATTATCTCAGCCTCTATGTCAACTCTTGCAGCTATTGTGCTTATTTCAAGTTCATCTTATGCAAAAGATTTTTATGCAGGGTTTATAAAAAAGGATATTTCAGATAAAAACCTTACAACCTTAATGAGGGTAATGAATCTATTCTTTATTCTTATGTCAGTTATACTTGCCTATGTAAATTTTGATACAATAGTAGCAATACTTGGAATATCCTGGGGAGCTATAGGTTCTATTTTTCTCGGTCCCTTTGTCTGGGGGATTTTTTCAAAAAAGATGACTAAATTTGGCGCTATCTCTTCATCTCTCTTGGGACTTTTAGCCTGTATGAGCCTTTATTTCATTTATAAAATACCCTCACCCCAGGCAGGAACAATCGGAATGATGATCTCTCTAACAGTTAACCCTGTTTTTTCCTTTCTACAGAATTTAGTAAAAAAGTAAAACATAACTTTGCTTTTGTATAGGAAAGCCTTATAACCAAGTATTTACAAAATCTGTGAATATGATATAATTATAAACTATTTTAGGAAAAATAATAAAACATAAAATGAAATATTTTTTTAGCACCAGGAGCCACAATTAATGTGGGTTTTTTTGATCTCAACAATTTCAATATTTACAATATTATTTTATATTTTCGAGATTAGTTTTAAAAGCTTCTCAAAAATATCTTTAGCCGGCTTTTTAAATGATCTTAACAATGATAAAATAAATAAATTTGATTTTGTCCAGAAATATGAAATGTTTCTAAACTCAATAAGTGCGTTTTCATTCTTCCTTCAATTAATTCTATTTATTTACTCTTTTTTTGTATTAGAAAATTTGATTCCAAACCCAATTAATAGAGTTATTTTGCTAATTCTTATATTCTTATTTTTATTTAATTTTTTGCTTTATATCATAGCCTATTTTAATAAGGAATCAATTTTAAAAAAATTGATTCCTTTATATCAAATCCCATGGCTATTCTTCTATCCTGCTAACATCATCTTTTCATCTTTAATTAAAAAGAATCCAGAAAATAGAGAGAATGATCAAGATGATATAAGTGAAAAAGAACTTGAAATTTTTTTTGAAGAAAGTACTAAAGAAGGAGTTTTAGAAAAAGAAGACAAAGTGATGATAGAAAGCGTTATTGATTTTAGTGACACATTAGTCAAAGAGATAATGACCCCAAGAGTTGATATGATTTACATAAATATTAATACCAAACTTAATGAGCTGGTGAAAACTATCAATAAAAACAAAAAATCGCGATATCCTGTTATTTCAGATAGAATTGATAATATAGAGGGCATTATACTTTCAAAAGATGTATTCAATTACTTACACAAAAAGGATTTCAATATAAATAAAATATTGAGACCTGCTTTTTTTATCCCTGAAACAATGAGAATATCTGAACTTTTAAAGGAACTTCAAAAATCCAAGCAAAAATTCGCAGTTGTAGTAGATGAATTTGGAGGCATCTCCGGGGTTGTAACAATGGAAGATATTATTGAAGAAATTGTTGGTGAAATAAAAGACGAGTATGATGAAGATATTGAGCA
>JAUXFB010000048.1 GCA_030620255.1 Candidatus Aminicenantota bacterium
ATCGTAAATAGAAAATTTCAAATTCAGGAGATTGTCATTGCGAGGAGTGTAACGACCTGTCTGCGTGTAATGCACATGCAGGCGAAGCAATCTAAATCTACTCTTGTGAGATTGCTTTATTTCGTTCGCAATGGAAAAATATAAATATTGGCAATTTTTTTATTTTATTAAGATTACCCCTTTTTGCTTCTTTTACAATATCTCCCACACACTAAAAAAAGGATTGAAATTTTATTGTCTTTGTTATACAATAATCTTGTATTGTTAAATGGTGTCTAATTTTAACAGGTAAGAAGGAGTTAAACATATTAAGGAAGGTTTCTAAAATAACAACTTTTGAAAAGACTGCAAATATTTTTAAAGATAATATTTTATATGTGCTAAATATTATGAGAAATTATACGAAATTCAAAGAATATTTTTCTAAAGAGGAAAAGGAATGATAAATCTTCAAAGGGGAATAGATTTGATTTTCTCTTTATTTAAAGAAGCTGATAATATTACTATTTCTTCACTATTTTACGGAAATAAATTAAGTATTAAGAAAATTTTATAATAGGGGATACAATGGATAATAAAAAATTAAAACAATCAATCTTCGAAATCCTAAAACAAGATGACAGGCTTTGGAATGAAGATAAAACTGAATTAAATCAAACACTTCTTTTGGATTTAATAGAAAAAATTGATGAAAAAGTCATTAATTTACTTTTACAGAATAATGAAACAAAGGATAAATATTTTGTCAAAATCAAAGATGTTTTTGTTTTTAAGACAAACGACTTTAAGTTTTTTATAGAAGAAAACAAGATTGATAATTCTTATACTGCTTATAAAAATCGTATTGGATTAACTGATGGAAAACGATTTCTGAAAGATACAAATGATGTTGTTTTAAATTTTCCTTTTAAGGATTGTGTTCTGGAAGGTGGGCAGAGCACAGAAGAAGGAATGGATACTTATTTTGCATATGAAAACGAAAAGACAAAAACGATAAATGGTGAAAAAGTAACAGAACATGCCGGATACAAAGAAAAACAAGCGAAAAGAAAAGAAATATTTTTTAATCAAGTTTTGGCAAAAGATGAAATTGACAGACTTTTTGATGATAAAGCATTTGTTAATTGGAAAAGATTTACAAAAGATGGAGAGCAGGAAGTCAAGGAAATCAAAAGAGATGCTGATGGAACAATAAAAGAAAATTTGATTATAAAAGGGAATAATTTACTGGCACTTCATAGTCTCAAAAAGCAATTTGCAGGGAAAGTTAAACTTATCTATATTGATCCGCCTTATAACACAGGGAACGATGGGTTTAAGTACAACGATAATTTTAATCATTCTACATGGCTAACATTTATGAAAAACAGATTAGAAGTGGCAAAAGAGTTATTAAGAGATGATGGAGTTATTTTTGTGCAATGTGATCATCATGAAATGGGATATTTAAATGTTTTGATTGATAATGTTTTTGGAATTGGAAATAAAATTCAACAGATCGCAGTTAAAGTTGCATCTGCGTCTGGGTTTAAGGCAGTTAATCCTGGACCTATAGATGTATTGGAAAATATTTTATTTTATGGAAAAAACAAAAAAACTATAAAATTTCAAAAAAACTATGTGGTAACTGGTTATCATAAAAATTACAATAAATACTTGGATAATAGTCACAAAAAGATAGAAAATTGGAAGTTAATACCACTAAAAGAAAAAGTAATACAACATAAGGGTTTTCAGAACGAAAAAGACTTAAAAGGAAAATTAGGAGAAAACTATAAATTTGCATTGCAACAAATGATAGAAACATTTGCTTTTGAAAATGCAAATAATGTTGTTAGTGTTCGAGATTTGCATAAACCCACGAAGCAAGTAAAAAAATTGCAAGAATTGTCGAAAAAAGAAAGAAATAGATTTTTTATATATGAAAAACAAGACGGAGAAAAAACATACATTATAAATGGTGGAGCTATTGCATTTTATTCTTCAAAAATTAGAAAAATTGATGGTGAATTTAAAGTTACAGAATTATTAACAAATTTTTGGGATCATATTTCATGGGCTGGTATAGCTAAAGAGGGTGGAGTTTCATTGAAAAATGGAAAAAAACCTGAAAAACTTTTAAAACAGATTTTTGAATTAAATACTGAAAAAGGTGACATAGTTCTTGATTACCATCTCGGAAGTGGAACAACTTGTGCAGTAGCTCATAAAATGGGAAGACAATATATTGGAGTGGAGCAGTTAGATTATGGAGAAAATGATTCTGTTGTAAGATTGAAAAACATCATCAATGGAGACCAAACAGGCATTTCAAAATCTGCAAACTGGCAAGATGGAGGAAATTTCATCTACTGTGAACTTGCCAAATGGAACGAAAAAGCAAAAGGAGAGATTCTGTCTTGTGAGAGTTTAGACGACTTAGAAAAACTATTTGATACACTTTATGAAAAATATTTCTTAAACTATAATCTCAAAATCAAAGAATTTAAAGAAAAAGTTATCAAAGAAGATAACTTTAAAGCTCTTTCTTTGGAAGAGCAAAAAAGAATGTTCCTCGCTATGCTTGATCTTAATCAAATGTATGTTCAAAAAACAGAAATGGCTGATAAGAAGTTTGGAATTAGTGAAATAGATCAAAAATTGACTGAGGAATTTTATAATGGTGAGAAATAATTATGGTAGGTAAAAACTATTTTGATTTAACAATAGGAAACGATATATGTTGTCTTATAATACAGAAGAAAAATAATTTTGATTGTCAAATTATCGATGACAGAAATGGAGAAGTTTATGATGGCTTTAAAATAGCACAAAGTAGAAAGGGTAACATTTTTACAGTTTGTGATATTAATTTTCATAAATCAAATACAGATCAAAAATATAAAGCTAGACTTGTTTTTCGTAGAACTGATAATAATTTCAAGGGTAGAAATGTAAATAAAGGAAGTGATTGTGTAAGAATATCTTTTGAAAGAGGAGAGGATGGATATAGGGAATTTTGGAAAATGATTGTTTTTTTGTACAGATGGAGAGAAACAATAAATTTGGATGAATTTGATGATTATTTTACTATTACAGATAAAAGTTTAGCTTATGTTTTGCCAGAAATTGCTAATCTTAAAAACAAAAAAACTGTTTTAGGAAGTTTAAAAAATCTATCAAGAGATGATTTACAAAATATTGGCAATTGGGTAAATACAACAAAATTTAAAAATATTATAGATGAATGGGAAAAGAATAAAAATAATGATCAAGAAAACTACTGGCAGAATTTATTTAAGGAAAATAATTACATACTTTCGCAAATTTTTGCTTGTCCACATTTAAAGATTGGCGAAAAGTTTTATTGTGGAGGAAAAAATGAGGATGATAAAGGAGGAGTCAAAGGTGATTTGCTTTATAAGAGTTTAACAAATAATCTTGCTCTTATTGAAATAAAGACACCTAGAAGAGATATAATTATTGGGAAAAAATATAGAGGTGAAAAAGGTAAAGAAAATATTATCTATTCAATGAATGAAAATATTACT
Organism: Candidatus Aminicenantota bacterium; assembly: GCA_030620255.1. Taxonomy (GTDB): domain Bacteria; phylum Acidobacteriota; class Aminicenantia; order UBA2199; family UBA2199; genus JAUWNT01. Next base: position 3,531 of record JAUXFB010000048.1, read on the forward strand.
GGCGGAGTAAATCAAATTTTAAACCAAAAAAAAGTATATTTAAAAACTCATGGAGAAAAAAATGATAGATTCTTCAATAATCCAAAATGTGTTTTAATTATTGGAATATTACCTACAGATGAAGATGAAAAAAAATCTTTTGAACTTTATAGAAATTCATTAAGAGATGTAGAAATAATAACTTATGATGAACTTTTCGAAAAGATAAAATTAATTTTAGAAATATTTGAAAAATAATTATGAAAAATAAAAAACAAATTACCCCGCAAAACAATACAAAAGATTTTCTCCTTTATACATCTCCAAACGGAGAAATAAAAGTAGAAGTATTTTTGCATAACGAAAATATATGGCTAACACAATATAAAATGGCAGTGCTTTTTGATGTTAATGTACCTGCTATTTCAAAACATTTAAAAAATATTTATGATGAGAACGAGTTAAAAAGAAATGCAACTATTTCCATTTTGGAAATAGTTCAAAAAGAAGGAAACAGAAAAGTAAAGAGACAAGTAGAATTTTACAACCTCGATGCTATTATTGCCGTTGGATACAGAGTAAATAGCAAAAAAGCAACACAATTTAGGATATGGGCTACAAAAGTATTAAAAGAATATATCATAAAGGGTTTTGCCATGAATGATGAAAGACTTAAAAACGGAAGATATTTTGGCAAAGATTATTATGAAGAATTACTGGAAAGAGTTCGTTCGATTAGAACCAGTGAAAGAAGAATTTATCAAAAAATTACTGATATTTTTGCCGAATGTACAATTGATTATGAGCAAAACTCAAAAGTAACTAAGAATTTTTATGCAATGGTGCAGAACAAATTTCATTATGCAATTACAGGAAAAACAGCCGCAGAAATAATTTATGAACAAGCAGATAAAAATAACCCTTTTATGGGATTAAAAACATGGAAAAACGCTATCAAAGGGCGAATACTTAAATCTGATATAATAATTGCTAAAAATTACCTTGATGAAAATGATATTAAAAAATTGGAAAGAAGTATTTCGGGTTATTTTGACTATATAGAAAGATTAATCGAAAACCGTAAAACCTTTACGATGGAGCAATTAGCAGAATCAGTAAATAAGTTTTTAGAATTTAGCGAATATAAAATTTTGGAAGGTAGAGGTAAAATTTCACATATACAAGCTGAACAGAAAGCATTTGCACAATATGATGAATTTAATAAAACACAAAAAATAGAATCTGATTTTGATAGAGAAGTCAAGAAAATTTTGGAAAAAAAGAGTAAATAATTATGACAAATATAAAAAATCTTTATGAATCTGTAAAGGAAGAAGCATACGATTATGGTTTTGTTAAGCCGGAACCCCCAAAATATATTACTAATAATTTAAAGTACGAATTTTTTAAGTGGCAAAAAAATGCTTTTGAAAACTTTTTGACTTTTCAAGCCATTAAAGAAAGAAAAAACCCAAACAAGCCAACCCACTTAATGTTTAATATGGCAACAGGAACAGGAAAAACGCTTTTGATGGCTTCTGCCATTCTCTATTACTATGAGAAAGGGTATAGTCACTTTATTTTCTTTGTAAATCAAAACAACATTGTCGATAAAACCGAAAATAATTTTATAGATAAAACCCACTCCAAATATCTCTACAAAGACAAAATAGTTATTGATGATAAAACCATTGCCATAAAGAAAGTGGAAACATTTAGCGATAATCCACAAGGAATAGAAATAAAGTTTACCACTATCCAAAAACTTTATAATGATATTCATTTAGAAAGAGAAAATCAAACAACTTTAGAAGATTTGCATAACAAGCATATTATTATGCTTGCTGATGAAGCTCATCACCTAAACGCAGACACTAAAAGTAAAAATGGAATACAACAAGAACTTATACCCACTAAAATTACTTCTAAAACGAGTGAAACAGAAATTGAAAGAAAAGGTTGGGAACATACTGTTATAGAATTGATTTTGAATAAGAACGGTACAAAAGAAGAAAATTGGAATGTTCTCTTAGAATTTACTGCAACTATCCCTGCAAACGAGAAAGTAGCAGAAAAATATGAAGATAAAATAATTTACAAATTTGGATTAAAAGAATTTTTAAGTGCTGGATACACAAAAGAGATTAATCTTATTTCCTCTACTCTTGATAAAAAAGAAAGAATTTTACAGGCATTGCTGTTTCAATGGTATAGACACAAAATAGCACTTAAAAATGGAATTGCAAATTTTAAACCGGTTATTCTTTTTAGAAGTAAAATGATTGAAGAATCAAAAGCGGATTATAAAGAGTTTTTGAACTGGACTGAAAATATAACAAGAAAAGATTTTGATTTTCTCGAAAATATTGCTAACAGAATTTATGAAGCAAAACAACCAACACTTTTTGAACAGGGGAAATCCAGAACTGAACAAGTTTTGGATTTTATTAGAAAAGAAAATATCTCTTATTCAGAAATATCCGAATTTATCAAAAGTAATTTTACTAAAAATAATGTTATTATTACTAATTCAAAAATGAATAAAACAAAAACTGAAAAAACAACAGAAGAACAAGAAAGATTGCTAAATAATCTTGAAGATAAAAACAACCATATTAGAGCAATTTTTACTGTTGATAGATTAACCGAGGGATGGGATGTTTTAAATCTTTTTGATATTGTTAGGCTATATCAAGGACAAAACGCAGGGGGGAGTACCAAGAAAACTCCAGAAGCAACCACTAAAGAAAAACAACTTATTGGAAGAGGGGTAAGATATTTTCCTTTTACACATAAAGACAAAATCAAAAATAAAAGAAAGTTTGATGATGATTTAAAAAATGAATTAAGAATATTGGAAGAATTGTATTATTACACTTATGATGAAGAATCAAGATATATTTCGCACCTTAAAAAGGAGCTAAAAAAGGACGGATATATAAGAGATGATAAAATAATAAAAACTTTCAGTTTAAAAAAAGATTTTCAAAAAAGCGATTTTTATAAAAACACAAAAGTTTGGTATAACAAACAAAAAGATAATCCTAATAGAAAGAAAAAATCTCTTGAATATATTAAAAATAATTTTTCTTTTGAGTATAAAATTCAAGGATTAGAAATGTACGAACAAGAATTAGAACTTAGTAAGAAAATAGATTTACAAAGATTGAACTTGCAAGAAAGTAATTTGCATATAATTTCCATAAAATTTAAGGATATTGAAAAGCACATATTTAGAAAAGCTATAAATATTAAAGCAAAACAAGAGAACTCCCTATTCCAATTTAAAGAGCTAAAAGAAGAATTGGAAATAGAGACTATTGATGACTTACAGAAAGATGAATTTCTTGGAGATTTTAATTTAAAAATAACTGTTAATAGATTAATTGTTTATGATAATATCAAAGGAGAAGATAAGTTAAATATTACATTAAAATTTCTGGAAAATATATTTACGGAATTGAAAATTTCTATTACTCCAAAAATTGGGAGTTTGAAATTTTATCCTTCAAGTTTTGAAAAAATATTTGGAGAGCCTAAGATTAAAGCTATTAATAAAAACAATTTGGATGATTCAATAGCTAAAAATAATGAATGGTATGTTTTGGATGGATTTGTTGGAACAAGTGAAGAAAGAGGACTTATTGAATTTATTAAAGAAACGATCGGAAATTTAGAAGAAAAATATAATGAAATCTATTTGCTGAGAAATGAAGAAGTTTACAAGATTTATGATTTTGATAGAGGAAGAGGTTTTCAACCTGACTTTATTTTGTTCTTGAAAAATAAAAATAAAATTAATATGTATTATCAAATATTTATTGAGCCAAAAGGGAATGAGTATGTTGGGGATAATAAAACTTTTAAAAAAGGAAAAGAAAGTTGGAAAGAAACATTTTTAGAGCAAATCTCAGAAAAATACGGATTTCAAAATATTATAAAAGCAGAAACTATTAATTATAGATTGATTGGATTACCTTTCTTTAATAAAGACCATAATATGAACTTCAAAGAAAAGTATCAGGTAATAATAAACTGAAACAATACTTAAAATTGGGTGCTTAATCAAGAATTTCTTATTATCAATAAATTAACTCTTATCTTGACATTTAATGGCAATTGCTTTATATATTCTATAATTGGAAATTTAGAAATAATATGAAGGATGTCGGTTGATTACATATGATATTTATTATTTCATATATTTTTTATCATATCTCATATTTGATTTTATTAGCAATAATAATCTTGAATTTAATTTCAATATCCATAAAAACCAATATGTATTTGTTGAAA
>JAUXFB010000101.1 GCA_030620255.1 Candidatus Aminicenantota bacterium
CATCCCATTTTCGATATTGGCGAGAAATGGGATTCGCAAGCCGTTCAAAGGGAAGCCGACACGCCTGCTTGATCTTGATTTTGGGGAAATATCCAAATTTAGGTGGTGGATTTTGGTACAATAGAAAATCAACTTGAGATTAAATTGTTCAATACTTGGTTTTTTTGTACCATATATGTTATATTTTTGTTTAGATCTAAATTAAGGAGAAATGGTCATGAAACGGATTCCCTCTTATATATTATTTCTTTTTGTGTTTTTAAGTTCTTGTTTTAACATTTTTGCAGATGAGGGTATGTACCCTCTTAGTGAGATTTACAAACTTGATATTAAATCAAAAGGTTTTCAAATTAATGCAAAGGAATTATACAATCCAAATGGTATTAGTTTGGTTGATGGTATTATTAATTTGAGTGGATGTACAGCCTTATTTGTTTCTTCAGATGGACTTATTTTGACAAATTATCATTGTGCTTTTCGTGCAATTCAAGGAGTAACAACAAAAGAAAGAGATTATATGCATTCTGGTTTTTTAGCAAAAAACAGGTCTGAAGAATTACAAGCTAAAGGATATACCTTACGTATTATTGAATCATACAAAGATGTTTCCAGAGAGGTACTAAGTGCTGTAAAAAGAAAGATGAGTCTTGTAGAACAGACAAAGGCAATTGAAAAAAAGATAAACGAGATTGTTATAAGAACTGAAAAAAAGTATCCTGGAAAACGAGCAGAAGTTGCAGAGATGTTTAAAGGAAAGACTTATGTTTTATTTATATACACCTATATAAAGGATGTTCGTCTTGTTTATTCTCCGCCTCGTTCAATTGGTGAGTTTGGAGGAGAGATTGATAATTGGATGTGGCCCCGTCATACAGGTGATTTTTCATTTATGCGTGCTTATGTAAGCCCTTATGGAAAATCAGCTGACTACTCTTTGGAAAATGCGCCGTTTCATCCGAGAAAATATATAAGAATTGCTCCACAAGGTGTAAATAAAGGGGATTTTGTCTTTATGCTTGGATATCCAGGTAGAACCTATAGACATAGTACTTCATATTTTCTTTCCTTTGAAGAAAATGTTCGTATGCCATATGTTGTCGAATTATATAAAAAGATGATTTCAATTATGGAAAAAATGAGTAAAAAAGACCGTTCAATTACAATAAAGCTTGCACCTCGAATTAGAGGTTTATCAAATGCAGAAAAAAATTATAGAGGAAAATTACAAGGTATGAAAAGATTAAATTTGGTTAAAAAAAGAAGAGAAGAAGAAAAAAAGTTGCAAAGCTTTATTAATGCTGATAAGAGGCATAAATATAGATATGGCCATATTCTCAATAAGATATGTGACATTTATAAAGAGAAAAAAAATTATGCAGAATATGATCAAGTGATGAAATATCTTTTGAGAAATTCAAATTTACTGAATCTTGCTTTTAAGGTTTATAAATCCTCAATTGAGCGAAAAAAACCTGATACTGAAAGAGATTCAGCATATATGGACCGCAATTTCTCCAGAACAAAGAAGTTCATGCTTCTAAGTTTGAAAAATTTTCATCAACAAACTGATAAGATTATTTTTAAAGAGATGTTATTGCGAGCTTTTAATTTGATAGGAAATAAGCGAATTCCAGCAGTTGATAAAATCGTAAGAGATGTAGAACCTGAAAAGGCTATTGATATCTTTATAGAAAGTGCTTATAAGTTAACAAAATTAAAAAATAGAAATTTTCTGATCAAACTGTTTGGAAAATCTAAAGAGCAACTAAATAAGATGAATGATCCATTTATAGTAATGTCTAAAAACCTTTATCCTACTTACAAGAAGTTAAAGGAGAGACAAGAAAGATATAAAGGAGCTCTTGATAATTTGTTAGCTAAACTTATAGATGTAAAGAAACAATTCTTGGGAGGAGATTTTATCCCAGATGCTAATAGTACGTTACGCTTAACTTATGGCAGGATTAAAGGGTATTCACCTTCTGATGCTGTTTGTTTTAGTCCATTTACAACTTTAAGGGGAATATTTGAAAAGAATACAGGAGAAATTCCTTTTTCTGTTCCACAAAAGGTTTTAGATCTTTATTATGAGAAAGATTTTGGATGCTTTAAACATAAAGATTTAAATGATGTCCCAGTTGCAATGCTTTATGATATGGATACTACTGGAGGTAATTCAGGAAGTCCGGTTCTTAATTCTAAAGGGGAGCTTGTTGGGCTTAATTTTGACCGTGTGTTTGAAGCAACGATAAATGATTACGCCTGGAATGAAAGTTACAGCCGTTCAATTGGGGTTGATATCAGATTTATACTCTGGTTCACTCAAAAGTTTGGAGGAGCAGATTATATTTTAAAAGAAATGGGTATAAAAAATATATAAATTATATAAAAAGATATATTTAATTACATCAATTTATCCATTTATTTAAGATCTGATTTGTATAAATAGGTTGCATTTTATAAGACTTATTTGTATAATTATTTTTAATTAATATGCAGGAGGATATGTTATTATGAATAAAAAATACAATTTTTATGCAGGTCCAGCTATTCTTCCCTTAGAAGTTATAAAAAAGGCTCAGAAAGAATTGTTGAATTTAAATGGAATCGGACTTTCCATTTTAGAGATCAGTCATAGGTCAAAAGATTTTGATGATATTATAAACACAGCAAAGGATAAGATCAGAAATATATTAAATATACCTGATAATTATTCAATATTATTCTTACAGGGTGGAGCTAGTTTTCAGTTTGCTATGATCCCAATGAATTTACTTAAGGGTGGAAAAGCTGATTATATAAATACTGGAGAATGGGCAAAGAAAGCAATTAAAGAAGCAAAACTTTTTGGAGATGTGAATATAGCTGGAAGTTCAGAAGATAAGAATTTTAATTATATTCCTGAAAATTTAAACTTAAGTTCAGATGCATCTTATGTACATTTAACATCTAATGAGACTATTGGAGGTATTCAATGGTCAGAGTTTCCTGATACAGGTGATGTACCTTTAATAGCAGATATGTCTTCAGAGATTTGTAGTAGGAGAATTGATGTGTCAAAGTTTGGTTTGATATATGCGGGTGCTCAAAAGAATATAGGACCTGCTGGTGTGACTTTAGTGATTATAAGAGATGATCTTATTGAAAAAGGTGCAGATAATCTTTATACAATGTTAAAATATAAAACTCATGCTGAAAAAAATTCAATGTTTAATACTCCTCCTTGTTTTGCAATTTATATAATAAAATTGGTTATGGAATGGATTGAAGCAAAGGGTGGACTTGCAGCATTAGAAGCTATGAATGAAGAAAAAGCAAAGATTTTATACGATTTGATTGATAAAAGTAATTTATACAGAGGCACTGCTGAAATTAAAGATCGTTCAAAGATGAATGTGACTTTCAGGTTATCAACAGAGGAATTGGAGAATAAATTTTTACAAGAAACAGTTAGGCAGGGTTTTGTTGGGCTAAAAGGACACCGCAGTGTTGGAGGGTGTCGTGCTTCTATATATAATGCCATGCCTATTAAATATGTAAGAAAATTAGCTGATTTCATGGAAAATTTCGAAAAGCATGATACATAATATTTATTTTATATTAAAGAAAGTATTTATAGAAAATTTGTTGCTTATTTTTCCCAAACTTAAAAAAAAGTTGATTTTTATCTAAAATTAAAGCATACTTAAAGTAAGAGTTTTTTCAGAAATGAAGGAGGCTCATTTATTAAATGAATGAGGAAGGTAATAAATTGGCTAATATACTGATTGTTGACGATGAAAAAGAGATCCGTTCATATTTAACAGATTTTCTAACGGAAAATAATTTTAATGTTTTTGCTGCTGGAAATGGAATGAAAGCGCTTGAAATAATCGATAAAAAAAAAATAGATATTGTTTTAGCTGATGTTGTGATGCCTAAAATGGATGGAATTGCATTAACACGTTCAATCAAGGAGATGAATCCTGATATACCTGTTATCTTAATGACAGCTTATGCATCAATTGAATATGCTGTTGAGTCAATGAAGGCAGGAGCTGCTGATTTTATAAGTAAGCCTTTTAAGGTCAAGTATGCACTCTTTATTATAAAAAAAGTATTGGAAACAAAACAGTTAGAAGAGAAAGCAAAGGAGACTGAATACTATAAAGAGCTTTCAAATATTGATGCTTTAACATCTATTCATAATTATCGTTTTTTTAAGGAAATGTTAGAAAATGAGATAAAAAGACATAAGAGATATAAACGTGATTTAAGCTTTCTTTTGATTGATATAGATGATTTTAAGAGTATTAATGATACTTATGGGCATTTAATTGGTGATGTTGTATTAAGAGAGATTGCTGAGTTACTTGATAATACGGTTCGGAGTTCTGATTTTTTAGCTCGCTATGGAGGAGAAGAATTTGCAGTTATTCTTCCGGAAACCTCAGAAAAAGAAGCACTTATTTTAGGTAAAAGGATTATTTCTGTTATTGAGAATCATAAGTTTAAATCAGTTGAGGATGAACCTATTATTAAAATCAGTGTAACTGCAGGGCTTACTTCTTTTCCAAAGAATGCTTCTAATTTAATACAATTAATTGAAAATGCTGACCAGGCCCTTTATAAAGGTAAGAGATTAGGTAAAAATCGTATTACTGTTTTCTAACAGAATAAAAAACCTGGGATCATAAAAACACAGTCGCTACATCCTAAATCCAAAATCACAAATGTATTGTTGTACCTTCTTTATTATCTAACGCAGCTTCTATACTATCTGCATTTGTAATAATGGCTGATCCATTTGTTTTTTCTGCAAATTCAATTGCTGCTTCAATTTTTGGTCCCATTGAACCAGCCGGGAATTGATTTTCATTCAAATATCTTTTTGCTTCCTCAACATTTATGTTGAATAAACTTTTTTCATCAGGTTTTCCATAATTAAGACAAACATGAGAAACTCCAGTGAGGAGGAAAAAATGAGTTGCTTTGATTTTAAGTGCAACAAGACACGCAGTTCTATCCTTATCAATAACAGCATCAACTAGCTCAAATGTATTATCCGGGTTTCTTTTTACTGGAATACCACCTCCACCTCCAACAATAATTACATTTGCAGTTTTAAAGGCATCCGGAATGCTTGATGCTGAAAAAATTTTTATTGGTATGGGTGAAGGTACAACTCTTCTATATCCTCTTCCAGAATCTTCAATAAATGTCCAATCAGGGAATTTATTTTTCATCTCATCAGCTTCTAATTTTGTATAAAATGGGCCAATGGGTTTTGTGGGGTTTTTAAACGCGGGATCATTCGCACTTACTTCCACTTGACTTACTATTGTTAAAACTTCGAATCTGTTAATTTTTCTATTTATAGTATTGATAATTGCAAGTTCCAGCATTGTTCCTATTTCTGCCTGGGTTATTGCATCACATAAAGCTAAATTTAAAGGAGGTATATCTTCTTTTTGTCCAGTAAGCTGTCTTAAATATGCAATACCTACTTGTGGACCATTTCCATGTACAACAACAATATTAAAATCTCTTTCCATAAGAATTTTTATAAGGTCCGCTGCTTTGTATGCTCTTTTCATCTGTTCATTGATCGGGGTTTTACCCTCTGAAAGGAAATTTCCTCCAATTGCAACCACTACTACTTTTTTCTTTTTCATTTAGATACTCCTTTTAAGAAAAGATTGTTATTATAACAGATTATGAGTTCTTTGGTCAAATAAAATAATGTACTATTTACCATTAAAAGGCAGGGGTCCCCCATTTAACGGGGGACCTGTAATTTAGAGATGGGGGGGGAGATATATTTATATTAAGGGGGGAGAGATGGAAAGGCTATTTATGTGAAACATTTTTATTATTTTTAATTTTGTTACTTTTGTTTTCAAGGCTTATGCTTTTTTTCGGATCAGGTTTAGAGTTTGGATTTTTCTTTTTATAATCAGTGTCATACCA
>JAUXFB010000242.1 GCA_030620255.1 Candidatus Aminicenantota bacterium
GAGATTGACCTTGAAATAATGCTGCATTTTGCCAATTTAACAGAAAAATATATTAGCGGAATGGATATATTAAGCCCAATAAATATAATTAAAGAATTTGAGAAGTCTATTAAAAAAGAGATCGATTTTACTATAGAGGCTTCCAACATCGAACGTTTTAGCCGAAACTTCCAGGATGATATGACCATTTATGTACCAAAAGTTTATAGAGATTATTCCACAAAAAAAATTCTTACAATGGAATTTATCGATGGTATCAAGGTTTCAAATATTGATGCAATATTAGATACAGGTAATGATCCTAAAATTATTGGAAGTCGCTCTGCAGACCTTGTTCTCAAGCAGGTGTTTGAACATGGATTTTTCCATGCAGATCCACACCCGGGGAATATATTAGTACTAAATAATAATGTTATATGTTTCCTTGATTTTGGTATGATGGGAATTTGCCTGCCAAAATATAAAGAATATTTAAGCAATATTATTGTTGGAGTTGTAAAAAAGGATGCAAAAATAATAACAAAATCTCTTATAAAATTTTCATATATTGATAATATAAAGAATATTGATGAGTTAGAATACCAAATATCTGTTTTAATTGAACAATATTCCTACAAATCTTTAAAAGATCTAAATATAGGAGATTGTTTGAGACAATTGATCAAACTAATACTTGAATTTAAAATAAAAACTGCTCCTGATATGTATTTATTAATGAAAACTCTAATAACAGTTGAAGGTGTTGGAAGAAAGCTGGATCCAGATTTCAATGCTGTAGAACACGTAGAGCCTTTTGCTAAAAAGGTATTAAAAGAACGAATGAATCCCCTTAAATTAACAAAAGATATATATTTATCTATGATTGAATTTGCATTTTTTCTTCGTGATTTTCCATCTGAAGTAAAAGAAATAATAACAAAAATAAAGCATGGAGAACTTAATGTGAAGTTTGAACACAAAGGGTTAGAACCTATGCTCAAAACTCATTCTCAAATCAGTAATCGCATTTCATTTTCAATTGTTTTAGCTTCTTTAATTATCGGTTCCTCCCTTATTATCCTATCTGGAATTCCTCCCAAATGGAATGATATACCTATTATTGGAATAATTGGCTTTTTTGGAGGCGGTATAATGGGATTCTGGCTACTTATTTCAATATTAAGACATGGTAAGATGTAATCAGTTTCATTATTACAAAATCATATTTTTTAGTTTTAAAGTAGATCTGAGACAGCATTTACCAATTCCCCGGATTTTATAATATTAATTGCAAGTTCCATATCTGATCTCATGTACTGATCTTCTTTAATAGAAGGTAATTTCTCATTAAGTAATTTATAAATTTTGCTTGTACCATTTCCAAGTTCTCTTAAATCTTCAGGTAACTGATCAAAAGTCATCTGAAGTCCTCTTAATGCACATAGCAATTCTACACCAACTATGATCTGAGTATTGTAAATAATCTTTCTAAGATGCAATACACCTATGCTACCCATTGATACAAAGTCTTCCTGATTAGCAGATGTTGAAACAGACATTATTGATGCTGGTGTGGAAAGAACCCTTGACTCTGCTGCTCTTGCTGCACTGGCATACTGAGTTAACATAAGACCTGTATCTCCTTTGTCATGATTGTATGCAAGGTCTGCTGGAAGACCATTATTTAAATACCTATCCAATAATGAGAATACCCTTTTATCAGTTATTAAACCAAGGCTTGTTAAGCTTAATTTCACATAATCAATCACAGTTGCCAATGGCTGACCATGAAAGTTTGCTCCACTTTTTGCCTGCAAATACCCATTTTTATCAATAAAAAATAGAGGATTATCAGTAGCAGAATTAATTTCAATGTAAAGAACATCTCTCAATTTTTTAATAGCTTCATAAATAGAACCATGAACTTGTGGAATTGCTCTAAAACTGTATCTGTCCTGAACTCTTTCTTTTACAGTTTCTTTAATTTGATTGGGGTATCTGACAATTTGTGACTCGTCAGTTGTTCTTTTAGAGTTTTTAATTAAGTTCCGCATCTGTTGCGCTATAAATATCTGTCCTTTATGTGGACGGTTATTATTGATCAATTCCGAAAATGCATTTTTCTCACCACGAATAGCTTCAAGTGATAAAGCAGAAGTTATTGAAGCATTACTTAATAACAGCTCAGCATCACGAACAGCAAATACACCAATAGCTGACATAAAATTAGTCCCATTGGTTAGAGCCATTGCCTCTTTTGCTCCTAATGTTATTGGCTTCAACCCAGCTCTTTTTAGAGCTTCAGGAGCACTTAACAGCTCCCCATTGTAATATGCTTTTGCTTCTGGCAAACCAATAAGTACTGCTGCCATCATTGCAAGTGGGATTAAATCACCGCTTGCTCCTACTGACCCCTCCTCAAGTATCCATGGAGTTAAACCTGTATTAAGCATATCAATCATCATTTGACAGGTTTCCATGCGAACTGCTGATAAGCCTATAGCAAAAGAGTTTAATCGAATTACCATTATTGCTCTTGAAACTTCAATACTCAATGGATCCCCAGTTCCACAATTGTGAGATTTTATATATTTGATTTGATATGACTTAAAAGATTCTGATGTAATAACTTTATCCTTTAAATCTCCACATCCTAAATTAGTACCATAAATTTTTATTTCAGGGTGTTCAATAAGTTGTTTATCAAGCCTTTTTCTTGTTTTTATTATATCTTTTTTGATTTTTTCAGGAAAATCAACTTTACAACCATTTTCTGCTATATCTATAGCATCCTCAATGGTTAAATCCTTACCATTTAAATATATTGTTTTACTGTTCTTCTTATTCATAACATTTATCCTCTACATTCCAATTTCATCAGCAATTTCTTTCATGGCATCTATAGAAAGTTGTATAAAAGTACTTCGTTCCATTCCTGTTTTCTTATAAATGTCATTTATAAACTGACGGTTTACAGATGCAGCAAAAGCCTTATCTTTAATCTTTTTTGTAATTGATTTAACTTTTGTGCCTTCAATCTTTTTATCAGGCCGTACTAAAACATAGGCTGAAATAAGGCCTGTTATATTTTCTGCTGCAGCCAATACATAATCAAGTCTGGTTTTACGTTCTGCATTTGATTCCTCTAAACCTTCAGTATGAGCAATTATAGCATCAAACATTTCTGGGATATTGTATCCCTCTTTTTTTAGAATTTCTACTGTTTTTTTGCCATGCAAACTATAATCATTGTTAATGGAATCCATATCTAAATCGTGTAATAATCCAGTAATACCCCAAAACTCTTCATCTTCTCCAAAATGGTTTGCCAGTTTTCGCATAATAACTTCACTTTCTCTTGTGTGTAAACGTAAATATTCTGTTCTTAAATATTTTCCCCATATTTTTTTAGCTTGTTCGTAAGTTATTTTATCTTTCATTATTACTCCTACTTTCATTTTATTTTAAAATAATGATAACA
>JAUXFB010000145.1 GCA_030620255.1 Candidatus Aminicenantota bacterium
AGAAGATATATTTCCCTTTAAGCGTACCTCTGGATATAAAGGATATTAAAGATAAAAAAGTATGCATACGTTTAGCAGTAAAACGTGGTAATGATGGTGCTATGGATGCATTTGAAGTGCATTTACCTGTTCGAAAAGATAAAGATATGAGACGTGTGGAAAAATTCATAAATCTAAAATCGGGTCAAACGATTAGTTTTCCTTTTCCAAAAGAGAAAATTCGCCCTGGAAGTATAAAACAAACAATGCTTCTTACATGTAAACCTGAATTGATAAAAATGCTTGCAGGACTCAATTTTCTTGCAAGATATGAGCATGGTTGTACTGAGCAACGTATAAGTAAACTATTACCTGAATTGGCTCTTAAAGATATTTTATCTCATATTGGCAGAGGTTCGAGATCTAAAGAAATGACTCCTTATATGAAAGAAACTTTAAGCTTTTTGGAAACAACTATTCAATCAAACGGTCTTTACAGCTGTTGGCCCGGATCCAGAGGATATGTAAGCCTTACTGCTTATGTAGTTGATTTCCTTGTTTTGGCTCGAAACCAGGGCTATAAATTCAAAGATACTCTTTTAAATAGGGCTGTATCAGCATTAAAAGACTCTTTACGTTCTGATTATAGTAATCTTATTGATGGATATTCGTTTGTAGAGCGTGCTGAGGCTTTAGCTGCTTTATCAAATGCAGGTTATTTTGACCAGTCTTATGGCTATGATTTAATGACCCGAGCAATCAATATGGATCTATATAGTGAAGCCAAAATTTTATATACCTTTCTTGATAAAGACAAAACAAATAAAAAGGCAATTGAACGCTTAAGCAAAGACCTGTTCAAAAGCCTGGCGTTTAAGCTTAGAAACGGTAAAGAGGTTTATCATGGACTTCAGTACCGGTCAAGGAGTTGGGGAGGTCTTATACTATCAAGTGAGGTTAAGACCTTAGCAAATGTAGCGCGATCTCTCTATCATGCACAACCCTCTGATAAACGTATTAAATTACTTATGGATGAATTGATAAGCAGAGGTATTGGAGATGGATGGGGGAGTACAAATGCTAATGCTTCTGCAATTATGGCTCTTGGAGAAGTTTTAAAGAATAATCTCTCTTCCAAAGAGAAATATGAAGTACAGGTTTCCTTTGGAAATAAAATCAAAGAAATCGATACAATTGGAAAAGTTGTAACCAGAATAACCGGTAAATACAACATCCCAGGTAAGATTCGTTTGACAAAAGGGACTCCAGATTCTAATAACCCCCTTCTGGCATGGCTTTATGTTGATTATATGCCTGCTGGTACAGGTGATCAAATCCGTGCAAGAAATAAGGGTTTTGTTGTTGAACGTGAACTTCTTGTATATGAAAACATGGATAAACCTCCTGTCAGGGACAGGGTGGTTCCTGGAAAAAATATAACCATTGATATTGGAACTATTGTTGAAGATCATATACGTGTGATTAATTCTGAACATAGGGATTATGTAGCAATAAAAGCTCCGTTTGCAGCAGGATTTGAACCAATGAATCCCAATCTGGCTACTTCTCCAAAAGAGGCAAAACCTGATGGGATTTTTACAAAAAAATCCGATTATTCTATATATGCAGATGATTCAGTTACTTTTTATTTTGATTCATTGCCAAAGGGTACGTATGATTTTTATTTCAGATTAAAAGCAAGCATTGAGGGCAGTTTCACTCATCCTGCAGCAAAAGCAGAGATGATGTACAAACTCAATGTGTGTGGAAATTCCAATGGTTTAAAAATTATTGTAAGAAAGAGGCTGGATAACTAATAAAATTATATGAAAGAAAAGCAAAAGAAAATATCTTTAAAAGGGGTGTATTTTAACTGGTTAAAATTTCATATAAAGAGGTTTATACAATTTATACGCAAGCACCCATGGAAAACATTCTTCAGATTATGTTTAACATCAATGATAATTATAATATTAATGGTAATCATGATTTTTTTAACAGTTAGAAACAGAATATATTTAAAGTCTTTTCAACCTACGCCCTTCTTTGAAGATACATATGGAAACTATTTGTCTGAGGGTAGAACAGATAAGTCTGCTCTGGGATTCTGGGAAATAACAGGGAAATTACCAGAGCGTATTTCTGAATGTTTCATTTCAATTGAAGATAAACGATTTCTAAACCATTCAGGTGTAGACTGGCGTTCTCTTTTCAGGGCAATTATAAATAATGTTATGGGTAAATCACGTCAGGGAGCTTCAACTATTCCAATGCAATTAGCAAGAATGCAAAATCCTGGTCCTAGAACATACTGGCGTAAAGCCTGTGAGATAGTCACTGCTTTGCTCCTGGTGCGAAAATACGGACATAATGCAGTCATGCGTCAATATCTTAGTTTAGTGCCTCAGGGGAATCAAATCCATGGTGTTGCATATTCAGCAAGGCGTTATTTCAAGAAACCTTTAAAAGACCTGGGGTGGGCAGAAGCAGCTCTTCTTGCATCCTTATCAAAAGCACCCGGTAATATGAACCTGTTCAGATCAGATGGATTTCTGGTTGCTTCAAAAAGAGCTAAAATGATTCTTTTAAAGCTAAAGAGTCAAGGGAAATTAAGCAATGAAGAATTTCAGATGAGTATTTCACAATTAAAAAAAATGGATATGCCTGTTAAAGAGAATCGCCCTTTTCACAGCTATCATGCAATACTAAATCTTGAACATGCTATAAAAAAAACAGGAAAGAAAACTTTTTCTAAACCAATACGAACTTGCCTTGACCTTGGGATTCAAGACTTTTTAGCTGATGTAGCTATTGATGCAATGAGTCTTTACAGACCAAGAGGTGCTGGTAATATTGCAATCATAGTAATTGAAAAATCAACAGGAAAGGTCAGGGGCTATATTGGCTCTGAATACTATCTTGATGAGAAATATTCTGGTGCAATAAATTATGCAAGGGCTCCCCGTTCTTCAGGTAGCATTCTTAAGCCATTTATTTATGCATTGGGAATGAAAGACCATCATTACACTTCAGCAAGTGTTATTGCAGATCTCCCTTTATATATTACTCATAAAACAGGTGATTATTCTGTGTGTAATTATGATGAGTCCTTTTTAGGGCCCATGATCTATAGAAAAGCCCTTGCGAACAGTAGAAATATACCTGCAGTACAGGTGCTTAAAAAAGTAGGTCTTGCAAGATGTTATAATTTTTTTCATCATATTGGTCTTGTAAACTCCACAAAAAATGCCTCACATTATGGGCTGGGTATGGCTATTGGGGGATTATATGTATCCCTTGAAAATCTTATTACTGCATATGGAATGCTGGCAAATGACGGGCATCAGTTTAAATTGAAATGGTTTGAATATGAAGATCCTGAAAGTATTAAAATGGGAGTAACAAAGCATATACTGCCTGAAGATATAGCTCGCCAAATTACACTCTTTCTTGCAGATCCTATGGCACGCTTACCTTCATTTGGGAGGATGGGTGTCCTGGAGTATCCATTCCCGGTTGCTATTAAGACCGGTACATCAAATGGTTATAGAGATGGCTGGGCAGTTGCATGGAGTCATCGTTATATTGTTGGTGTTTGGATAGGTCATCCTAACAATGATAGAATGAAAAAGCAGGGGGGACAATCATCTGCTGCAGTGGTTAAAAGAATTTTGCTTCATCTCCATCCTGAGGAGGAAAGTCAGGGAGTTCATGAAACACCATTTTTACAACCTCAGGGATATATTGCTGTGAAAATGTGCTCTATTTCAGGTCAGCGTGCTACTGATCTATGTACTGATGTTACTTTGGAACATTTTAAACCCGGTACTGAACCAGTATCTTCTTGCAAAGTACACAGAAAATATGCTATTGATAGAAGTACAGGGCAACTTGCCAGTCAGTTTACTCTTGCTAAAGATATAGAATACAAAACCTTTACTCTATTATCCCCTGAGTATTCAGCATGGGCTGCCAGAAATGGATATACAAAACCTCCAACTGATACAAACCATATTCCAAATGCATTTGTATATATTCAAGAACCTGTTAATGGAAGTCATTTGTTGTTAGATCCTGAAACTCCTCTTCGTTTTCAGACTCTTGCTCTTAAGGCAAAGGTTTCACCTTTGATACCTGAAGTTGTATGGCTGGTAGATGGTATTCAATTTAAAACTACTTCTTATCCATATGTTGCCAGATGGCAGCTTAAACCTGGCTTCCACGCAATTCAGGTTCGTTTCCCAAATGCAAATGTACAGAGTAAGGTTGTTTATATATCAGTTTCCGAATAAAAAAAATAGATATAGATTCTATTCTTCTGAGATTTTAAACTTTATTCCTTTTCCTTCAAGATAGTCAAATACTTTATAGAAAATATTATGCTTTTCTCCGATATATTCAGGAGCACAGATTCCCTGATATTTGAAATTCCCCTCTATAATTAAACGTGCAACAGAAGTACATGTATATCCTGTTGTTCTTGCCATAGAGCTTGTTCTTGTTTTCCAGTCAAATTGATCATATAGATCATAAATGATCTTCTTTTTTTCCCCATTTTTAATTCCCTCAATAATTACTCGCATAACTGTAAAATCAGCCTCATTTTCCTTCATTTCCCATTTTGGGAAAAGTATTTGGGATGTAAATTCAACAGGACTCAATTCAATTCCTTTAAATGAAATTGGATCTTTATCAAAAAATCCAGTTTCTCTTAATACTTTCATTAGATGAATATGACCCGGATAACGAAGTGTTTTTTCTTTCATATTAGCAATATTCATAGTTTTAAGAAGTGTTCTAAGTCCATCTGTATTGAATGATTCCAGAGTTCCTATACCTTTAAAATAAACATGATCAGGATCAGAAAGTGCTGGTTTAACTACTTCAACTCCATTTTCAATATAATGTGAAGACCTTGTGTACTCTTCTATAACATCTATGGGAGAAAAAACAGCCTTGTATTCATATGGCCATTCTCTTTCAACAGGAAG
>JAUXFB010000103.1 GCA_030620255.1 Candidatus Aminicenantota bacterium
AAGGTAATTTGTGCCAATAAGAGAGGCAAAATTAGAAAGACACCCGCCTGTTACTATACCTCTGGATACCCCTGCTTTTAAAATTTTTCCTGATACTTTAATTTCATTATAATCACCTTCAAGAATCTTTATTAAATTATCAGTATTAACTCTGTTTTCAGCTAAAGATGAATAAACCATTGGACCATAAAACACGACCATATTAAAATGATCCATTATATGCCATAATAAATAACTTACATCAGATGCACCAATAATAATCTTAGGCTCTTTAAATTTTATTTTAGATAAAAATGGCAACAAATAATTTGAACCATAACCCCCTCTTGCAGCCCAAATAGCTTTTATCTCATTATTATCAAAAAATTTCTGAATATCATTTATATTCTCATTAGAAAATTTTGCTCTAAAATCCATATTTGATAGAATATTATTGGCTTCAATTGGTACATATCCCATATCTTTTATTTTATTCAATCCCTTATTTCTGAAAGAATTTTTTATAGGGGAAGATGGAACAATAATTCCAATTTTATCACCCTTTTTCAACTTCTTAGGTTTTAAAATCATTCTTTTGCAAGTTTAAAACAACCTTTGTTCCTTTATTTTTTTCAGAAAGTATTTCAACCTTCCCATTATGCAATTCAACTATTCTTTTAGTAACATACAATCCAATGCCAGTCCCCCCTTCCTTAGTTGAATAATCTTCATCAAATATCAAATCTATCTCTTCTCTGGTCATTCCAACACCATTATCAATAATATTAATAATAACACGATTTTTATCTTCTTGTAACTCTATTTGAATGCTTCCTTTTTTTTCACCAATAGCTTCAATCGAATTTGTTAAAACATTTTTTATAGCCTGTTTTATCTTTATTTTATCTAAAACAACTTTAATACTCTCTGATTCAGAATCTACAATAAAATTAATCTGAGGATAAACCTGTTCAAAATTAGACACTTCCTCTTTAACCAAATCATATAAATTAAACTCCTCTAAATTTATTTCATCTAAATGAGTGAAATCCAAAAACCCATACGATACCTTCTTCAAATGCTCTGCCTCTTCTATTATAAAATTTATAGATTTTTTAATTGTTTCTTCATAATCCTCTCTTTTATCTTTTAAAGATTTCAATACTTGTTCTGCAGATAACCTGATTGGAGTTAAAGGGTTTTTAACCTCATGAGCAACTCTCCTCCCAAGTTTTATTAAAGTCTTCATTCTTGAGATTTCAGATATACTCTTCTTCTGTTCTTTTATGCCTTCAACCATTGAATTAAAACCTAAATAAAGATTCCTTAATTCCACTTCTGAAGGTAATTTTTTCAAACTCTTTAAATTCCCTTTTTCGACTTCAGACATACCTTTGTTTAAGACATTAATCGGAGCAAGAATCTTATTTCTGAAGAAAAAAGCAGATGAAAATCCTATTATTAAAAGTATAAAAAACAGAGTAATTATAAAATCTGTATAATTCTCTCTGCTTGACAAAATATAACCACCTTTATATGAAAAATCTATATTAAAGATATAATCAGAAATTTTAAAAAATAGATTAAAAGAATTCCCATTAGTTTCAATAGAAAATTCCTGATTTTTTTTATTTAGTAAATCTAAAATATTTGAACTCAAATATTCAGGTATCTTGGACTCAATGATTTTTTTGTAATTTGAAGTATATAGTAAATTGCCGTTTTGATAAACACTAACATCATTATCAACAATCTTTGAAAGTAAAAATAAGTTATCTCGACCTAATTCTCCTTTATCCTTAACAATATTATTTATAATATTTTGAGCTGTTTTTCCCTTATCATAAACAAATTCTCTTAAATGTCTTTTTGATAATTGATTGTTAAAATTTAAAGAAAATATAGAAAAAATTATTGCAGTAAATAGAGAAATTAAAATTAAAATAATAAAGACACGAATTGAAAACGAAAAATAAATCAATTTCCATTCAATTTTTTTAAGCTCATTAAGATTGAAAAAGATAAAAAACAACATGAAAAAAAGATAGATTTTAATGATTTCAGAAAAATTCTTTACAACACTATTTTTTGGATAAAATATAATAATATGATTCTTGTTATTCTTGAAAATAAATCCTTTAAATTCAAAACCCATATGTTTAAAGTTTATCCATTTATTATTATATTTCACAATTCCTGAAATATTTTTCAAATTTATATTTGAAGGATTCTCCAATATCTGGTTATTTTCATTGAATTTTACATAACTCAAATCACTTACTTTAATCTTTCTGTCAATATTAAATATATTGATATTTTCCCTGTTCCTAAGTATTAATTCTGGAGAATTTAAAACCTCTACAATTATATACCCAAGGTGTTTTGACTTATCAAATACACTTATAGATGCAATTGCAAGAGGGATTTCTTTTCCATATAAAAAGGCTTTCACATCTTCAATTGCCCAAAATGGGAAAAAATCCCTTTCCTTAACTCTGATATATGGTATCTGCAATGAAAAATAGTTATCAATTTCTTCATCTTTGGAAAGAATAAATATTCCAGAAGCAACATTCTCCTTGGAAGCCAGACTATTTCTCCATATATTTTCAAGTTTTGGAACTGATTCCTCTTGAAAAAACTCTTTAAAATTATTACTTGAGGAATTTATTTCATGAACTATTTCTCTGGCAATAAATTTTGCATAATTTCCTTTATTAAAAAATATGTTCTTCAAATTATCACTTACAAATTCCCTTTTATTGTAAGTAGAATTACTTAACAATAAAACAAAAATAGAAACTGTTATTATAAATAGAACAAGAAGCCTTGAAATAAAATTTCTTTTTAAAAAGAATAGTATGAATAGAATTATTGAAAAAATAAGAAAATTTACATAAAATTTTTTAATTACTAAAGCAAAAAAAACAAAAAATCCAAATTGTATTATGAAAAAAAGATTTATATTAAAGATAGACTTTTTAATTCTATTTTTATAAGAAAACAATAATGGGAACATATGAAGCAAAAACACAACAAAAATAAGAGTTAAGTAATTAAGTTTCAAATTAAAATCAGAATAAAAGAAATCCACAGATCTGAAAATCATATTAGAGAAAATAACCACCAGACATACTGAAATATTAAAGAAAATATAAGAGAATAATTTGTTTTTAAAGTTCTTCAATAATAGAAAAAATGAATAATTTAAAAAAATTACCATTACTAAAATTTCATAAATTGAATTAAACTTAAAATTGAAAATATTTAAAAACAGATTTTTTTCATCAATCAAAGAAACTAAATAACATAAAACTATAAATACACATGAACTGATAATAAAAGAAAAGATCCTTTGCTTTAATCTCTTTTTTCTATATGCATATGTAATATAAATAATCAGTAAAAAAAATGTCAAAATAGATAAATATAAAAACAATTTCTGTTTCATTTTAAAATAATTTAAGACATCTTTATTTGAAAATTTTAAATATAAAATAAGCTGATTATTTGAATATTTTAGGGTATAGTCAAAAAGATACATACCCTTTACTTTATCATATTGATACTTGTTCTCTATTGAAATCATATTGCTATCAACAAACTTTAGATCAATAACAGGAGACAAATACTTTACTGTTTTATAAATAAAATCATCCTTTAAATCAAAAAAATATTTTATAAAAAAAATATTTTTGTCCATCCTTTGAATGAAATATAATTCAGAGTTCTTCTTTATTAAAAACCATTTTCCAACATTAATATCTTCAAACTTAAAACAGTAAATTTCACCATAATAATCAAAAATCACTCCCCTTTTTTCTATTACAAGAGCTTCCTTTTGATCCATTTCAGAATGCTTAAGCTTATTTATTTTATATTTTTTAAATAAAGACTCAGCTCTTTTCTTATAACTTATGACCTTATTTTCAAGATTTCTTTCAAAAATTCTAATATCTTTTAATACATTTTTATTGATTTTATCCCTGTTTATTTTAAAGCTATTCGCAGCAAATAAAAAAATAAAAAGAAATAAAAAGAAAATTAGTACAAAAATAAATACTAAATTCTTAGTCCTCTTAGATAATAAAGTTTCCATTCTTTGTCCCTAGTCATAAAAAATATTAATTTGTATAAAACTATCCTCCCTGATTTTTTATTCTTTAAAGCTAAATTGAGTGACTGGATCGCAAAATCAACTTCAATCTGTTTCGAGGACCATTCTATTCTCTGTGTTTTATATTCAGAAAATTTTATACAAAAATCATCAATAAACTTTTCTGAATAAAAATAACCATTCATAAAAAATGGTTTTTCTAAATTTATAGATATTTTTTCTTTACAAATAGTTTTAAAACCAGAAAAATCACCATTTTTAACAGCATTTTGAATTGGCTGCATTAACAGAAAATGTTGAGGAGTAACAAGTTGAGTAGTAACAAATAAAGTTAATAAAGTTATAAATACTTTCATTTTATATAAAGACCCAAAAACTTTTCTATTATACATTAATAATATATATAGCTATTTATATTATAATCTTTTAACTTTTCCCTACCATTTAAGAAACCAAGTTCAATTAGAAATTCCAAACCAATTATTTTCCCCTTTAATCTTTCAACCAATTTTGCAACAGCAACACCAGTACCTCCTGTTGCTAACAAATCATCAACAATAATGACATTTTCTCCCTGTTTTATTGAATCAGTATGAATTTCAATAGAATTCACACCATATTCAAGTGTATAATCTTGCTCAATTTTTTCAGAAGGCAGCTTTCCAGATTTTCTTGCAAGAACCAATCCACATCCTAATTTATATGCAACAATTCCTCCAAATATAAAACCTCTTGATTCTATTCCCACAACTTTATCAATCTTTTTATCAATATATTTTTCACACATAAGATCAACTACGTATTTAAAAGCATTTTTATCTTTTAAAAGAGTTGTAATATCTTTAAAAATAATTCCCTTTTCAGGAAAATCAGGAACATCTCTAATAAACTTTTTTAAATCCATAAAACCTCCCTTCTTATCTGATTCTTTATATTCTATTATAATCATCCTCATATCTGATAATGTCATCTTCCCCCAGATATGAGCCTGTTTGAATTTCAACAAGAACTACATCTGAATTCCCTTTGTTTTCAATTCTATGTTTTACCTTTTTATGGATAAATACACTCTGGTTAGATGCAAGTGGGATCTTTTCTTCATCTAACTGAACAACAGCATTACCCTGTAAAATAACCCAATTTTCAGATCTATGTTCATGACTTTGAAGTGATAGTCTTTGATCTGGTTTTACAATTATTCTCTTTACCTTAAGATTCTTCTCTTCATACAAAATTTCGAAAGAACCCCAGGGTCTTTCTTCTTTATATATCATAAATTATACTCTTTTTTAACAACTTCAATATCAGATTTAACCATCATTTCAATTAAACCTTCAAAACTTACTTCTGGTTCCCATCCAAGTTTCTTTTTTGCTTTGCTATAATCTCCTATTAAAAGATCAACATCAGCTGGTCTTTTAAAACTCTCATCAATTTTTACAAAGTCTTTGTAATCAATATCAAGACAGGAAAATGCAATTTCAACCAATTCTCTCACTGAATGTGTTTCCCCAGTTGCAACTAAATAATCATCAGGCTTATCTTGCTGCAACATCAACCACATGGCTTTAACATAATCACCTGCAAATCCCCAATCTCTTTTAGAATTTAAATTCCCCATCCTCAACTCTTTTGACAAACCCAGCTTTATTTTTGCAGCATTATACGTTACTTTTCTTGTCACAAATTCTATACCTCTCCTTGGCGACTCATGATTAAAAAGAATACCAGAAACACCAAAA
>JAUXFB010000194.1 GCA_030620255.1 Candidatus Aminicenantota bacterium
AAAGCTCCATGATAGTAAAGTTATTGATGCAACAATGGGGAAAAAGTTAAGAGCAGTTGTTGTGCTTTCTTCTGATTATATTGTTCTTTGTGGTATATCAGTTTCATCTTTAATCGCTAGAGCAGAAGATGAATAATATTATTGTAATTTCAGGTCCTTCAGGTAGTGGAAAATCAACATTAATTCATATACTTTTAAAAGAGCATAAAGAGTTAAATTTTTCTGTTTCATATACAAGTAGAAAGAAAAGAGTAAATGAGGAGAATGGAAAGGATTATTATTTTATCTCTAAAGATAAATTTAGGAAAATGATTGATACAGATAAATTTGTAGAATGGGCAAAAGTTCATTCGAATTATTATGGGACTAGTTGGGATGAGATAGATCTAAAATCAAAAAATGATGAAGTTGTTGTTCTTGATCTTGATGTTCAAGGTGCAAAAAACATAAAAAAGAAATTTTCAGATGCCTTGTTTATTTTTATTATCCCGCCTTTTTTAAAAGAATTAGAAAAAAGATTAATAAAGAGGGAGCACGATAAAATTAATAAAGATATAAAACAAAGGTTACAAATTGCAAAGAATGAATTAGAGCAATACAAATTGTATGATTATATTGTAATAAATGAGAATTTGAAGGATGCATCTTCTGTATTGAATTGCATATATACATCTTTTTTAAATTTAACCTGTAGAAAAAGAATTTCTGTAGAACGAATTATAGGGGAAAAATAATGAATTTGGTATTAGGTGTTACTGGTTCGATCAGTGCTTATAAAGCTGTTGAAATTTTAAGGATTTTTCAAAAAAATGGCCATAATGTAAGTGTTATAATGACCAGAGGAGCTAAAAAATTTATTTCTCCTTTGACTTTTGAAACATTTATCCCTGGCAAGGTTTATTCTGAATTATTTAAAGAGGATCAGTATTCAGTACATCATATAAATATTTCAAGAAATAATGATTTACTTTTAATTGCGCCAGCTACTGCAAACATTATAGGAAAGATTGCGAATGGAATTGCTGATGATCTTCTATCAACTACTTTTCTTGCTTTTTATGGGAAAGTTGTGATTGCTCCAGCAATGAATTCATTTATGTATGAAAATATGGCAGTAACAGAAAATATTGCCAGGCTGAAATCAAGAGGTGTGGAGGTAATTGAACCTGAAAAGGGTGAGCTCGCTTGTAAGGATGATGCAAAAGGGAGATTAGCTTCTTATAATAGAATTTACGAGTATTGTGTTGGAATAAAAAGTGTTTGAAAGTGTCATTATAGCATCTGGTCCAACTATTGAACCAATAGATCCGGTTCGATTTATTTCAAACAGGTCTTCAGGAAAAACTGGTTTCCATCTGGCTAATGAAGCAAAAAAAAGAGAAATAGATGAGATAATTTTTATAACTGGACCTACAAATTATATACCCTCTGATGTAAATCTTGTCCATGTTGATACAGCTATATCAATGAGAGATAATATATTAACTTATTTTAAAGAGGCTGGAGTTATAATAATGGCTGCGGCTGTTAGTGATTATAGAAGCTCTGAATATTGTCATGAGAAAATTAAAAAGGGAAATGATAGAGTAATTCTTGAGCTTGTAAAAAATCCTGATATTTTAAAAGAAATTGGAGAGAAAAAATCTGATGATCAAATTTTAGTTGGATTTGCAGCAGAGACCACTAATATTTTCAAAAATGCAAAAGAAAAATTTGAAAGGAAAAACCTTGACTTACTTGTTTTAAATGAAATTTCAAAGGAAAACCCAGTTTTTAATGAAGATTTGAATCAAGTTTTTTTTATTTATAAAAATGGTATTATAAAACTGGATAAAATGAGCAAAATGGAGATCGCAGTTCTAATATGGGATGAAATATTTAAAATTGCTGAGCAGACATAAAAAACAGGTAGAAAGAACATGAAAGAGTTAAAAGATGTGTTAAAATTTTACAAAGAAATTGGAGCAAGTTTTTTGGAGATTAAATATATAGATCCAAAAGAGGATTTGAATGATCTGAATAAAGAGATAAAAAGTTGTACTAAATGCCCTCTTTATGAAAATAAAAAAAATTATGTTACAGGTGAAGGATCAGCCTCTCCTGAAATTTTTTTTATAGGTGAAGGACCTGGCGCAACTGAAGATCAATTTGGTAAACCATTTATTGGAAAAGCCGGGCAATTACTTGATAAGATGATAAAAAAAATGGGATATAGCAGAGAATCTGTATTTATTGGGAATATTATAAAATGTAGGCCTCCTGGCAACAGGGATCCTTTAAAGGAGGAAGTTGAAGCATGTCTTCCTTATTTAAAAAGGCAGATAAATATCTTGAAGCCTAAGGTTCTTGTTTGTCTGGGAAGAGTTGCATTTAACAATCTAATGGGAGGTAGTTATTCAATAAATAAAGTTAGAGGTGAGCAGTTTGAGTATGAAAACATTCCTGTTATTCCTACGTTTCACCCCTCATATATACTTCATCAACGAACAAAAGAAAATATTTCTAAGGCAAAATGGGCTATGTGGGAAGATATGCTAAAAGTTCTGGATATTATCAAGGATCAAAAAGCATGAGAGTTAGAAAAAAGAACAAAACATTAGAGAGTATTAATTGTTAATCCAGGTATCTTTATCTTTAAATATATTTGAAAATTTTACATACAATTATATTGGGGATAGAGATAAACTAAAAAAGGGGATGAGGGTTATCATACCTATAGGTAATAGAGTTACAACCGGGTGGGTAATAGATAAAGATTCTGAGTATAAGGGAAGAGTAAAGAATGTAATTGGTATTATAGAGGATGAATATTTGCCGGATGAAGATTTTTTGAACTTTGCAAGATCTATTTCTCAATTATATTTTACTTCAATTGGAATGATTCTTGATTATTCACTATCTCCTAAAAGGAGGCCAATAAATAATATTTATTTTGAAAAAGATGAGAAATTGGAAAAAATGAACAAATTTTCTGTTACGGAGCTTTGCAAATTGTCAGAAAAAAAGGCAATTAATTTTATTTATAAGGACAAAGGTGAAATAAATATAGAAAAAAATGTTCATTTATTAAAGAATTTTGGAAGTAAAGAGAACAGGCTAATTATAAGTTATGAAAGGGCTGATTTTTATAAAGATATTATTGATTTTTATATACAAAAACATATGAGTGTTTTAATTGCAGTTCCTGATAATTTAACAGCTTCTTATTTGAAGTCATTATTTAAAGATATTTCTATTTATAACTCTTCTGTAAAACTTAAAGACAGAGAAAAAATATGGTGTGACTATTTAAATGGGAAAATAGGAGTAGTAGCTGGAGGTATATCAGCAGTTTTTCTTCCAATAAAAAATCTGGGATGTATTATTTGTGAAAGAGCAGGCTCATCTCTTTATAAAAGTAGTTATTTTTCTAATTTGAATATAAATGTTTTATCAAAAATGAGAGCAAAAAAATATGGTCTTCCTTTTATAGAAGGTGCCTCACATCCTACTGTTGAAGCTTATAAAAATAGAGATCAGTTATTTATTGAGGATAAAAGAGGGGAAAAAGATATTTATATAGATGTAAAAATGTTGAAGATAAGAGAAAAAAGTATACCTGATGTTTTAATTGAGTCATTAAAGGCTTATTTTCTTGATAATAAAAGAATATTAGTTGTGCTTAATAAAAAAGTTTCATTTAGCTATCTTTTTTGTAAAAGCTGTAAGTTTATTCAAAGATGCCCTGTATGTAAAGGCATTTTAAGGGTAGAAAAGGATTTTAAAGTTAAGTGCTTTAAATGTGATTTTGAAAAAGAAAAATGTAATCTATGTTCTAAATGTAATAAAGAGTTAGTTTTAATAAAAGATATGAGCATAATTACTTTAGAGGAAATTATTAAAAAACAGATTGATGAAACAAATGTATTAACATTATCATCTGAAAGTATAAAAGATATATCATTAACACTTCAAAATATAAATAGTAGTAAAATAGTAATCTCAACTCCTGTTATTTTAAATCCTTTTTTTAAAAATATTTTCGATTCTATTATATATATAAGACC
>JAUXFB010000083.1 GCA_030620255.1 Candidatus Aminicenantota bacterium
ATGGGATCAAAGTAAAATTTATTAAGTTCTTTTCTCCTGTTTATCCCCAATTCTGGGGAAAATTCACAGGAAATCTCTCTGCTATTGATCTACTTTTTTGTTCAGGAAAAGAGAGTCAAAAACTATTGGAAAAAAGCTTTGAAATTGTTAGTTTTTGAGTTTTTTAAGCTAACTCAATATTGGGAATATTATACATCCTGAAACCAGCCTTGTGAAAAACCTAGAGAAACAGCATATTCTTTAACCTCATTGTATTCATCAATAGTTATCCTTCTATTAATATTTGAATAAGCTCTTACAGAAGCTGCTTTATATGCTGGAAAATACTGGCTGAGAAGGCTTAAATAAGATTTCTTAAAACTGTTATCTGATATTGTTTTTAATACTTTTTTAGAATCCTCTATACTTCCAGGTAATATAAGATGTCTTATAAGCACTCCCCTTATTGCAATACCATGTTTGTCAACTTCAAGTTCTTCCCTCTGTTTAAACATCTCTTTTATAGAATTAAAGGCATTCTCAAAATAGTTATTCACCCCAGAATATTTCAAAGAGAGCTTATTACTAAAATACTTAAAATCAGGCATATATATATCCACGAGATCTTTTAATTTTTTTACAATTTCTTTTTTTTCATAACCACTTGTATTATAAACAATTGGAATTTTCAAACCCTTTTTATATGCAATATATAGAGCTTTAACAAAGTGATATAAATATGGTGTGGGGGATACAAGATTTATATTATGAGCTCCTTTTTTCTGTAAATACAAAAAAATATTTGCCAACTCATCTATTGAATAAAACTCTCCATTACATAAATGAGATATGGGATAATTCTGGCAGAACACACATTTTAAAGTACACCCTGAAAAAAAAACAGTTCCAGAACCTTTTATACCTGAAATCGGAGGTTCTTCACCAAAATGCAGATTGTAAGATGCAATTTTAACATCTTTTGATGCTTTACAAACTCCTATTTTGCCTTTTGATCTTTCAGCTTCACACTCTCTCGGGCAAAGACTACAAGGACTAAAATTGTTTGCAAAAAACTCAATTCTTTTTTCCCATTCATTTTCAGAAAGTTTTTCATACAATGCCATAGATATTAAAAAAAAATTATAGTTTATTCTTTAATTAAATCCACTTTGTTAAACTCACAAAAGCCTTAACCTTTGCGTCTGTTTCCCTTAATCTTGAAGATAATATCTTTGCAAGTTTCATCAATATTTTAACACCAGCTTCTTTGTTATTCTCTATAAAATTTAAAAACCTTTCCCTTTGTATCTCAAATATTATTACATTTGTATTAGCAATTGCAGTTGCTGATCTTGGCATATCTTCAAGTAAAGCCATTTCTCCAAAAACATCACCTTTTTTTAAAATAATTAAAGCTTCTTCAGTTTGTGGGTCAGATATTTGAGAAATTCTTACTTCACCTGAAGTTATCATCATCATTGAGGTTCCTATACTATCTTCTTTAAAAATTATTTCAGCTTGATTATAAACTCTTTCTTCAAATAAATTGCTCAGTATAACTAAAAAATTATAATCAATCTCAGAAAACAGCTCCATTTCTGATAAAACACCTAAAACAAGCCCATTTTGAGATTTCATTTTTATATTATATCATTTTTTTTTCATTATTATAAAATAATCATATGAAAGGATTTTTTATAGTAATATTGGCTGCTCTTTTAATAACAGCTTTAATTTTCACGGGGCAATTCTCCAAAAAAGGGTCATCCCCAAAGGATTTGGTAAAACTAATTGACAAATCAAAGAAGGCTCTTTTTGAAATAAATATAAGATCTATAAAAAATGCTCTGGATTCATATTATTTTGATAATAATAAATATCCATATACATTAGAAGAACTTATACCTAAATATTTAAACTCTTACATAGAATTAATTGATCCATGGGGAAATAAATTTAAGCTTGAAACCGATGAAGAGATGAATCAAATTATAATTTCTGCTGGAAGAGATGGAGTGTTGGGGAATTCTGATGATATTCAAAGGAGATTACAATGAATTTTATGAATTTTCTAGACAAAGGAAATATATTTATTTCTGATTATTATGAAGATACAGATAGTCTTTATGCTGATTTTGCTCGTTTTTTAAAGGAAAAGGGAATTATAAAAGATAAAGAGAAAATTAAAAGATTATTCATAAAGAGAGAAAACATACAATCTACTGCAATAGGCAAAGGGGCTGCTGCGCCGCACATTTTTTCTGATGAATTTTCAAAATTCATATTATCAATTGCGTTTATAAAAAATGGGATGGATTTTAAAGCCCAGGATGAAGGAAAAGTCTTTCTTGTTTTTTTAATTATGAGCGATGAAAAAGATATTGGAATGCATCTAAAAACACTTGCTCATATTGCTCGTTTTGTTAAAACCACAGATATTGTAAACTGTGTAAAAAAGTCAAAAAATGCACAAGAAATATTTAATACAATTATAGAAAAAGAAAAATTGATTTAATGAAATTAGCCATATTAGTTCTTAATAAAGAAGAGTACCTTGAACCCATACTCGAAGGGTTTATTGAAATTGATATAACTGGAGCAACAATTGTTGATTCAATTGGGATGGGGCATATTCTTTCTTCAGAAGTCCCGATTTTTGCAGGGTTAAGATTTATGTTTTCTGGAAGCAGATCCTATAATAAAACCATCATGTCAGTTATTAAAAATGAAAAGGTAAAACCTTTAAAAAAACTTATAAAAAAAATATTGGGTCCTATTGATCAGAAAGGAAATGGTATCCTTTTTTTTATAGAACTGAGCGAGGTAGTTGGACTAAAACCTGAAATCATCTAGTGAAAACTCTAATCGCTTTTGGAATTTTACTATTTATAGCTTTAATTGGATCAATAAAACTATTTAATAAAATAAAGGTAACATCTTCTTTTGCATATATTTTTTATTCAGGTACTGTTTATGTTTTATTTAGTAAAAAAAATTATAAACAAACTTGAAATTTCTGCTGTTTTATTCGGAACCATATTTTTTGTCTCAGGCTTATCATCAATGTTTCATTTCTCACCTTTATTTGTATCAATGCTATGTGGAGTAATATTTTCAAATTTAACTCGCAGACATTCCTATTTCATGAAAATACTAAACCCAACAGAAAAGCCAATATATATAATTTTTCTATAAAACTGCAATTACTTCTATTTCAATATCAACTGATAAAGGGAGTTCTTTTACAGCAACAACTGACCTTGCTGGAAATGGCTCCTTAAAATATTTTGCATACAGCTCATTAACAATTGTAAAATTCTTTATGTCTTTCAAAAAAACAGTTGTTTTTACAATATTTGATAAATTTGCTCCAGCTTGTGTAAGTACAGCCTTAACATTTTTAAATATCTGCTCTGACTGGCTTTTAACATCCTTGCAAACCACTTTCTTTGTTACAGGATCAATTCCAATCTGGCCTGATAGAAAAACAAAATTATCCACTTTTATTGCCTGAGAATATGGCCCTATTGCATCAGGTGCATTTTTAGTTGTTATTAGTTGTTTAATCATTTTAACTCCTTTACTCTATAAACTCAATAACAGGCTTTTCTCTATTTCTAAACAATTTTATTAAGAATATTCCAACAATAAAACCTCCAACATGAGCAAGCCATGCAACACCTTCTGCGCCTGCAAACTGGAAAATGAACCAGATGATCAAAAAGAGATAAGCAGGTAAATCAATAAAAGTAACAAATATAAAGAGAAATACAAGTGTTCTAACTTTAGCTCTTGGATAGAGAATTAGATAAGCACCCATAATTCCTGATATAGCCCCACTTGCTCCAATAACAGGAGTTATTGAATTCCAATTGAATAAAACATGAGCCAGGCTTGCTCCAATTCCAGCAATTAAATAAAATATAATAAACTTAAGTTTCCCAAGATAATCTTCTATATTATTCCCAAAAATCCATAAAAAAAGCATGTTCCCTAAAAGATGCAGAATAGATCCGTGCATAAACATTGAGGTGAACAATGTAAGAAAAGGAGGAATTTCTCTTTTTATATAAAGATGTCTTTCAAATAAATCTTTTCTTAAATCAAAGGTAATATTTTTTAAATGAGTAATTTCTCTTGGAACCATTGAAGATTTTAAAATATGATAGTCAAGAGAAGATAAGCGTTTATAATCAGGAGGAGGGGAATAAAGAAAGCTCTGATAGAAAAATACAATTACATTTATTATAATTATAAATATGGTTATATAGGAAGTTTTTTTAGTAGGGTTGTAATCTTTAACAGGTAAAAGCATTTTAATTCATCTTTTTCATCCTGAATTTAAGATTTTGTCGTATTATTCAGAGATTTCTCAATTTTTGCCCATGTATCACGTAATTGTACAGTACAATTGAATACAAGTTTTCCATTTGAAGAATCAACACAGAAATATCCATGTCTCATAAATTGGAATCGACTCCCTGGTGCTGCATTTGCAAGACAGGGTTCTACCCTGCATGATTTTAAGATCTCAACTGATTTTGGATTTAAATAGGATTTAAAATCATTTTTTTTATCACACTCCACTGGATTTTCTTTAATAAAAAGACGGTCATAAAGGTTTACTTCTGCTTTCACAGAATGAGCAGCAGAAACCCAGTGTAATGTACCTCTTACCTTGCGGCCATCTGCAGTTCCGCCACCCTTTGACTTAGGATCATAAGTACAATGAAGCTCTTTTACTTCACCCGTTTTTTCATCTTTAATCACTTTTTCACATTTAATATAATATGCATGTTTAAGCCTTACCTCTCGACCCGGGGAGAGACGAAAATATTTTTTTGGAGGATTTTCACGAAAATCTTCCTGTTCTATATATAAAATCCGTGAAAAAGGAATTTTTCTTGTACCCATACTAATGTCTTCAGGATTATTTATTGCTTCTATTTCTTCAACTTTACCTTCAGGGTAATTATCAATAATTAAACGAATAGGGCGCAGTACAGCCATTACACGCATTGCTCTCTTATTAAGATCTTCACGAACACAATGTTCCAGCAGAGCTACATCAACCAGGCTATCTCTCTTTGCAACTCCAATTCTTTCTGAAAAATCACGTATAGATTCAGGGGTATAGCCACGTCTTTTAAAACCTGCAATAGTTGGCATACGTGGGTCATCCCAACCTGTTACATATCCATGTTCCACTAATTCCAGAAGTTTTCTTTTACTCAAAACCGTGTAGCTCAGATTGAGTCTGGCAAATTCAATCTGTTGAGGATGGAATAGATTTAATTGTTCAAGAAACCAATCGTATAAAGGTCTATGATCTTCAAACTCTAAAGTACAAATAGAGTGTGTAATTCGTTCTATTGAATCCTCAAGACAGTGAGCAAAATCATACATTGGATAAATGCACCACTTGTTTCCAGTCCTGTGGTGGGATTCATGAATAATTCTATATATCACAGGGTCCCTCATATTTAAATTCGGGGACGCCATATCGATCTTAGCTCTGAGTACATGTTCACCCTCTTTAAACTTACCTGCTCGCATACGTTTGAATAGTTCGAGATTCTCCTCAACTGGGCGTAAACGATACGGGCTATTTTTACCTGGCTGAGTTAGAGTACCCCTGTATTCTTTGATCTTTTCCGTACTTAAGCTACACACATATGCTTTTTCATTCTTTATTAACTGCTTTGCATATTCATAAAATTTATCAAAATAGTCAGATGCGTAAAACAGTCTATCATCCCAATTAAACCCGAGCCAGCGAATATCTGATTTTATTGACTCTACATACTCAACTTCCTCTTTTGTTGGATTAGTGTCATCAAAACGCAAATTGCATAACCCGTTATATTCAGATGCAAGACCAAAATTAAGGCATATTGATTTTGCATGCCCGATATGAAGATATCCATTTGGCTCTGGCGGAAATCTTGTGTGAATCCTACTATCATTTTTGTTTGTACTCAAATCTTTTTCTATAATATTTTTAATAAAATTTTGAGGTTTAACACTATCTAATCTTACTTTATCCTTTTTTTCCATATATTATAATTATATTATTTCTCCTTTATTATATAGTCTATAAAACTTTTTACCCTTTTAATTGATTCCTCTTTGCCAAAAAACTCAAATAAATCAAAAATTGAAGGGCTGATATTACTTGAAACAAGAGCAAAACGGCATGGATGGATCAAATCAGCAGCTTTAATTCCATTATTATCAGCACATATTCTCAATACTTTTTCAATATTCTCAGAATTAAAAATCTCAAGAGATTTTAGTTCGTTTATAAGTTTTTCTAAAGGATCTTCTATGTTTTTATGAAACTCAAAGCTTTTTAAATCATGTTTATTGTATTTAAAATCTCTCTTTAAATATACGTAAGCTTTTTCCTTCATTTCATTCAAATTTTTCATTCTTGATTTTATTAATTCTATAAACGATATTTTCTTTTCATATGTGAACTCAGAAAAATCCCTTTCAAATTTCTTGTCTTCAATAAGAATATTATAAATTTC
>JAUXFB010000308.1 GCA_030620255.1 Candidatus Aminicenantota bacterium
AATTTTTTACTAACTGACAAAAGTGTTGAAAACCCTTTTATAATAAATTCTGAACTTGTAAAAATAATTAAGGATTATACTGCTAATATAAAGAATGATGAGGAAAAAGCCAAAAGAATATTTAATTGGATGCACCAAAATATAGAGTATGATAAATTAAGGAATGACAATAAATATCAAAATTCAAAGGAAACTTTGGAGCATAGACTAGGGATTTGCGGAGAGATGGCTTTTTTATATATAACAATGGCACGAGCAGCAGGGCTAAAATCAAAATATGTATCTTATTGAAAAAATAAAAAAAGAGTATAAAGTTTCATCTATTCCATACATTAATCTTAATAACATTAAGGGATATAATGTTTTACTAGCTGATAAAAGCATTGAGAATCCTTTTATAATAAATTCTGAACTTGTAAAAATAATTAAGGATTATACTGTTAATATAAAGAATGATGAGGAAAAAGCCAAAAAAATATTTGATTGGATACACCAAAATATAGAGTATGATAATTTAAGGAATAACAATAGATATCAAAACTCAAAGGAAACTTTAGAAAATAGATTAGGGATTTGCGGAGAGATGGCTTTTCTGTATATAACAATGGCGCGGGCAGCAGGGCTAAAATCAAAATATGTAAGTGTTAAGGTTGATTGTGATAACAAAAAAGTTAATCATGGATGTGCCGCGGTTTATGTTTACAATAATCCTATCCTTATTGATCCAGCTTATAACAAGTTTGATATTCATCATAGAAAATATAATATCTTAAATGATAATGAGATCACTGAAAATTTTATTTACTGGAGAAATGGAAAATCATAAAGGTGAATTAAAATCAAAAAAGAAGATGAAAATCAATTTAATTCAGAGAAAAGTTTGGAAGAAAGAATTAAATCAATAGCAAGCACTATAAAACCTAATTTTAAAAGGATTTCTGATGTAATTGAAGACAATATAATATTAAATTATTTTATTGATAATCTAAAAAAGGAGCTAATTAAGGAAAAAGTTGATTTTACAGACTTAAGGAGTACTATTTTATCTGATTACTATCTTGGGTTTAACAAAAAAGACAAGAAAGAAATTATCCAATTGTTGAATAAACAGGATTCAAATGCCTTAATTGATTATTGTGCAATAGGCTTAATTGAAAAAGAAAAACCTAGATATAATAAAAGGCCAAAAGTATTTGATCCACTTTTAAAGTATTGTAATGACCTGAATGTTGAAATTCTTTCTATATCTTATATGGGATTATTAAAGCATAATGAAATGAACGGATTAATAAAACAATCCAATGATATAAAAGATTTAAAGGCAATAATTTTTATGGATGTTCTGATGTCCGTGCTTGATAAAGCTCATTTAGAAAAAGTAATTAATTCTGAACTAAATCCTGAACAAAAATCATTTGAATTTGCAAAGTTATATCAGGTTTGCAAGGACATAAAAAAAATCAAAGGAATATTTCTTAATCAATATCAAATCTCAGAAGAAGATATATATCTTTTATATGATATAAAAAAGAATATCTCAACTAATTTACAATCGCCTGTTTATGCTGAAAACAAAGTTATTCTTGAGGAATATAAATCATGCATACAGGATTTAAGGAATTTGTTTAACGAAAAAGCAGTGAAAGGTATGGAAATAATAAGAAAAAATATGTTTAATTTGGAGAAAAAATACAATCTAAATGATAATAATAAGAAAAGTTATTTTACTCCATTCATAAGAGAGAGAAAATTTGAATTTGCTAAAAAAGAGTTATCAGAATATCGTAACCAGTTTAATAAAATTAAAGAATTAATCCAAACATAAAATGGAATCAAAACTTGAAAGCCTCATAATGGACACTGAATCAAAATTCAATGATTTAGACAGAAAAATAAGCAATAAGATAAATGATGAGTGGTCAAAAATAAATACTATTAAGAAAAAAATTAAACAAGCAATTATTGGTTTATTAATAATTACATCTATTGGTTATGGTTCTGTTGAAGCTTATAAAGTTAAGAGGAAACAAGATATCTTATTTGAAAGTTCAAGATATTACCAGGTAATAGAAGGTGAGACATTGGAAACAATAGCAGAAAAGATATGCAATGACTCTTATAACTTAAATAAAATAATTGAATTCAACAAGAAGTTTGATGAAAATTTTGATTCTATGGCTGAAAAAGGAGAGATAATACACTTTCCAAAAAAATATATTAAAAATAGCGAACAATTAATTAATTTTATTCATGAAAAAACCCAATTAAATGAAAAGATTCAAAAAAACAAAAATCTTGTTGAAATAACTTTCAATGGGAATATCACAAAACAGAAAATAGATGGGATTTATGATATGAACAATAAACTTGATTCCGAAGCAGAAAAGATTCAGACCCTTCAAAATGACAATTACTTTAAGGGGGATATTACGCTGCTTCTTAATCAGATAGTTAATCTCAAAGAAAATACAAAAAACAAAATAAATTTTGAAATAAAAAAAATAGACACTGAATTTAAACTAGTAAATAACATTTTTCGTGCTAACAATTGGGAAAAGCCCGGAACCATAGAAAAGCTTGAATATTTAGTATCAAAGAGCAATAGTCTAAGGTATTTGTATGACTGCTTTAGAAACACGAAGATGCTTTCAGAACTGGATAAGATTGAAG